>JASLXW010000281.1 GCA_030740135.1 Nitrospinota bacterium | reverse complement strand
CCGGACGGTGATCGTGTCCTTTCGCTGCACGAATCGGGCCTCCGTTCGACCGGCTCAAGCCTGGGTCCCGACGCTTTCAGGGCGAAGACGAGAAAGGACCGTGTCCCTCGGCGTGAACCTCATTTCGTCGCCTTCCTTGTGAATAAAAATGTTTTTCAGCCAATTCACGTTGTCGGTCTCCGGGAAGTCTTCGCGAGCGTGGGACCCCCGGGTCTCTTCGCGCAAAAGGGAAGCCCCGGTGATCATCTCCCCCACCACGAGCAGATTATCGAGCGTCAGGGCCTCGTGAAGGACCCGATCGAACGTCGGTCCCGAAGGGGCGAAGCCGATCGGCGTTTCCCTGACCTCCCGCAGGACCTCTTGGGCCTTCTTCAGCTGCTCGCCCGAATGCACGACGTTCACGTTCTCCTCGAAGGCCCGCTGAAGCCGCTTACGCAGCTCGACGGGATGGACGCCCCGGTCCCCTTCCCCGCCGGCCATCAGCTTCCGGACCCGTTCCGCCTCTTCGCCCACGAACGCGGCGTTCGCCTCCGGCGCCCTCCCCTTCTCCCAGTGACGAAGGGCCAAGCGGCCCGCCCAGACCCCGGTCACCATGGCCAGGCTCAGGGCGTTTCCCGCGATGCGATTGGCCCCGCTGATGCCCGCGACGGCCTCTCCGGCGGCGAACAGTCCGGGCGCCCGGGTGCGGGCTTCGGTGTCGATCACCGCGCCCCCCATGTAGTAGTGGGCCGCCGGGGCGATCTCCATGGCCACCTTGCGGGGGTCCAGGCCATAGGCCGGCAGGTCAACGCCTTCCCAATTCCACTTCCCCCCGCAGTACTTCTTCACCTGCTTTTCGAGGAAGTTGGGGGCCATGTGGGTGGCGTCGAGCCACACGCCGCCGTGGGGGCTTCCGCGGCCCTCTCGGATCTCGGTATAGATCGCGCGGCAGATCACGTCCCGCGTCGCCCGCTCGAGCGCGACGGGGTCGTAGTGGACCATGAACCGCTCCCCCAGGGAGTTGTACATGACGGCCCCCATCCAGTAGCGGGGCGGGGTGCATGGACCGACGTTTCCCACGACCCCGGGAGGATGGGCCATGGCCGGGAAAAACTGGACAAATTCCATGTCCGAGAGCTCGGCGCCCGCCCGATAGGCCAGGGCATAGCCGTCGCCCGTGGCCTCGTGGGTCCCGGTGTGCAGGGGGTAGATGAAAGATGCGCCCCCGGCCGCGATGACGGTCGCCTTCGCCCGGATGACCACGAGGCCTCCCGTCTGCATGTCCACGACAAAGGCCCCCGTGACACCCGAGCCGTCCTTTGCGGTCATCAGGTTGGTGACGAGATGATAGTTCAGGACCCGGGTGTTCGCGCGGCGCCCGACCGCCTTCTTCAGCATCTTGGCCAGGTGGAAGCCCGTCCGGTAGTTGATGTGGAGGGAGCGGGGAAACCGGCAGCCCGGCGTCTTGGTGCAGTCGAAATGGCCGTCCTTCAGGTCTCATTTGATCCCGTTCTCGAACAGCAACCGGACCACCTCCGAGGCGTCCCGGGCGTACTGGAGGATGAGGTCCTGGTTGCCCATGTACCGGCCGGCGATGACCGTATCCTCAAAGTGGCGTTCCGGCGTATCCCGCCCGTCCGGATGACCCACGGCGGCGTTGACCGAGTAACCCCCGAGCTGCGTCGCCCCGCTTCCTCCCTGGAGGCCTTTGGTCACAATCGTGATTTTCCGGTCCCCGGCGTCGGCCGCCAAGGGGATGCAGGCGCCCGCGCATTCAGAACCGATCACCAGAATATCTGTCGCGAGCTCCTTGACCTCCGCGCCCATCACCCACTCCTTGTCGAGAAATCGCCTCGAAGGCCATTCGCGCCTTCAATGCGCATTTTGGAATAAAAGCGCTCCCCGCGAAACCCTCTCTTTCCAAATGAGACGGATTATCGTTCCCATGTTTCTGATAAACTGGCGCTTTTTGCTTCGCTCAGGGGGCGGCAAAATCGCAGGGATTATCGCTCTTCTTCTTGATCACGAGGGGTCATGACGACGCTCCTGGCGGCTCAGATCTTCGCGCTCCTGACGGCTTTCGGGTTGACCACGTGTGACGCGGTCGCCCGGTACGGCCTGCGCTCATCGACACCCGTGACCGCCATCGTCACCTTGGCGGGCGTGACGATTCTCCTCTACGCTCCGGCCGCGGCGGGCGCGTTCATCGCCCGGGAGGTGAGCCCGTGGGGTTTCCTCATCCTGGTGTGCGCGGGGGCGGCCGCCCCCGGGCTGGGGGGAACCTTCTTCTATATGAGCATTCAACGGATAGGAATGGCGCGCACCGCCTCCTTCGCGGGCTCCTCGCCACTGGCGGCCCTGCTGATCGCCGTGACCTTGATGGACGAAAGGCCCGAACCCTGGACATACCTGGGGACGGGTCTGATTGTCGGCGGGGTGATGGTTCTGTCCAGTGATCATCGGCTCGCCGCGCTCCCCGAAAGGGGGAATCAGCCGTTCTGGCGGGCGTTCACCCTGGCGGCGTCGGCCATGCTCATGTTCGCGGTGGCCGCGGCGCTTCGAAAGATGGGCGTCAGCAGGGTCCCCTCGCTGAGCGTCGCCCTTTGCGCCGCTTCCATCGGCGTCCTCGGGGCGACCCTTTTTCTGCAACGGTTTCTGCCGGAGGGAAACCGAATCCGGTTCACCCGCCAGAGCGTCGGCTGGTTCGCCGCGAGCGGGGCGATTAACAGCCTGGCCCATTTCTCCTTCTTCTCCGCCCTTCAACGGGCCCCGCTTTCCAGCGTGGTCTCCCTGGCGTATATTTCGCCGTTGTTCGCACTGGGTTACTCCTGGCTCCTGTTCAGAGAGGTGGAGCGTTTGAACATCCGCGTCTTGGCGGGCGCCCTCCTGATTTGCGCGGGGGCGATCGTCGTCACCCAGGCGCAGGGTTGAAAATCCCGGGACCCCATCCTCATTCACGGCAGGCGATTCAACGTGAAAATCCACGGACCGCCCATCCCCGGGAATCGGAACGCATGAGCCCGCTATTGACCGCGCAGATCCTGGCCATCCTGACGGCCTTCGGGTACGCCTCGTCCTCCACGGCCGCCGGTTTCGGCATGCGCACGTCGAACCCCATCACGGCCATCCTGACGCTGGTGTGGGTCACCCTGCTCCTGTACGGCCCCGCGGCGATCCACACCCTGCGGACCTCGTCGGTGGACGCGCGGGGACTCCTGTGGCTGGCGGCGGCGGGGATAGCGGCCCCCGGGCTGGCCGGGACCTTGCATTACATGGGCATCCGGCAGATCGGCCTCTCCCGCTCAACCTCCGTTGTGGGCTCGTCGCCCCTCGTCTCGGTGATCATCGCCGTCGCGGCCCTGGGCGAGAATCCGAGCCCGCTGATCTACGCGGGGACGCTTCTGATCATGGCCGGCATCACGTTTTTGTCGCACGAGCGGAAATCCGCCTCCGATGCGGGGAACAAACGCCGCGCCTTCTGGAGCGGTTTTCTCTACGCCTCGGGAGCGGCCTTCATGTTCGGCGTGGCCGGCGTCCTCCGCAAGGCGGGCATCACGCTGATCCCGTTTGTGAGCGTGGGCCTGTGCACCGCGGCCATCGGGGCGCTCGTCGCCATATTGCTCTGGAACCCGTTCCTTCCCCGGGAGGACCGCATCCGCTACGGGCGCAAGAACATCGGCTACTTTCTCGTCAGCGCGACGATCAACAGCCTGTCGCACTTCGCTTATTTCAACGCGTTGAAACGGGCGCCGATCTCCGCCGTGGTGCCCCTGGCCTACACGACGCCGCTGTTCGCCCTGGCCTTCTCGTGGCTGTTCTTCCGGAAGATGGAGCGCCTGAACGCCCGCGTGATCGTCGGGGCCGTCCTGATTTGCGGCGGCGCGGCCCTGGTGACGCTGTCGCAGGGTTGAAGTACGCGGATGCGCCCACCTCGGGTCCGCTTGCCGAGACACCGGCCGATTCCTATAATTGTCTATTCAGGGCCGCCATTCAGCCCATCGCTGATTTTTTCCCGACCTGATACTGAGGCCGTCATTGAATAAAGCCGAACCAAACGGACACCGCTACCGCCTGGGCGTGGATATCGGCGGGACCTTCACGGACGTGGTCCTTCTCGACACCGAGGCGCAACGCACGTACGTCGGAAAGGTCCTGACCACGCCGGACTCCCCCGCCGACGCGGTGATCGAAGGGCTCCGGAAAATCCTGTCCGAACATGAGGCGCCGCCCGAGGCCATCGACAACCCCATTCACGGCACGACCCTGGTGACCAACGCCATCATCGAGCGGAACGGGGCCAAGACGGCCTTGATCACGACGAAGGGCTTCCGCGACGCCGTGGAGATCGGGACCGAGAAGCGCTACGACCTGTTCGACCTCTTCATGGAGAAACCCGAGCCGCTGGCCCCGCGCGCGTTGCGCCTCGAGGTGACCGAGCGCCTCGACCCGGAGGGGAACGTCCTCACGCCCCTGGACGAGGCCGAGGCCAAGGAGGTCATCGGCAGACTCCGCGGTATGGGCGTCGAGGCCGTCGCGGTCACGCTCCTGCATTCCTTCCTGAATCCCGCCCACGAGCGGCGCATTGAAGCGCTCATCCGGGAACAGGACCCCGGGATCGTCACGTCCATCTCATCGGAGGTGTCACCGGAGATCCGGGAGCACCCACGCAGCTCGACGACCCTGGCCAACGCCTATGTCCGGCCCATCATGCGGACGTACCTGGAGATTCTCTGCCGCCGCATCCGCGACGAAGGGATCCGGACCGACCTCTACATCATGCTCTCCAACGGCGGGATCGCCACGGTGGAGACCGCCGAGTCCTTCCCCATCCGGCTCATCGAATCCGGCCCGGCGGCCGGGGCCATGGCGGCGGCGCACACCGGCAACCAGCTCGGCCTCCAGGACCTCATCTCCTTCGACATGGGCGGCACGACGGCGAAGACCTGCTTCATCGAGAACGGAAGACCCACGACGGTGACCGAGTTCGAGGTGGCGCGGGTCTATCAGTTCAGAAAGGGCAGTGGTCTTCCCGTCAAGGTCCCGGTCATCGACATGATCGAGATCGGCGCCGGGGGCGGCAGCATCGCCCGGGTGGACGATCTGGGGCTGCTGAAGGTGGGTCCCCACAGCGCCGGCGCGAACCCCGGCCCCGCCTGCTACGGACAGGGCGGCGACCGGCCCACCGTCACCGACGCCGACCTCCTCCTGGGTTACCTGAACCCGGATTTTTTCCTCGGCGGCGAGATGGACCTGGACGTGGACGCGGCGCGGTCCGCGATGGACCGGCTCGCGGGGACCCTCGGGCTCAAAGGCCTCCAGACGGCCTGGGGGGTCCACGAAGTGGTCAACGAGAACATGGCCAACGCCGCACGGATCCACGGCATCGAGAAGGGCAAGGACGTCCAGAAGTTCGCCCTGATGGCCTTCGGCGGGGCCGGCCCGATCCACGCGGCCCACGTCGCCGAGAAGCTGCGGATCGATACGATCATCAGCCCGCCCGGCGCGGGAACGCTCTCGGCGCTCGGGATGCTCACCGCCCCCATTTCGTTCGATTTCGTCCGGACGAAAATCATGAAGCTCGCCGCCCTGGACCCGGGCGAGCTGA
>JASLXW010000280.1 GCA_030740135.1 Nitrospinota bacterium | reverse complement strand
GATCTCCGCGTTCAGGCCGCAGCGGTGAATCAGGTGCGTGACGATTCTTTTGCCAACGACTTCCTGAAGGTGTCTGCACGGCTCATTGAGCCGGAGCCCCCACAGCGTGGCCTCGCCGACCCGGAGCGACTTTCCCACCAGATGCGTCAAGGGAACCCCCCGCGTGACGATGTTCATCCGGCATTCCTCCGCTGAGAGCTCGAGGCGGTGATCCCGCTTCAGGATGTCGAGTACCTCGCTCTCGAACAGCGTCACCTGGCGGCGCGGCCCCTTCTTGTGGGAGAAAAAGCCGGTCTCCTTGAAGTACCTGTCGCCCTCGATCCCCCGGCCGGCCACGGCCCGCGCCCTTCCCGGCGACTGCATGGGCTCTCCCGCCTCCGGGGCGCTGTGAACCGATAACACCTCGCCTTTCCACATGATATTGCCGCCCCCTCCCCCGCATTCTCAAGCAACTCTTCGGATATCACCAAATATCTTTCTCATTCTATCCAATTCATGTCAATCGGAAGATCCCATATATCGTTTCCCCAAAAGAGGACTGGACTTACCCCGGTTTCGTGGAGAGTTAAGAGCTCGGGTTTGACATGTTGATCTCCCGATGGGATTTCGACCTGACACTGAGCGCAATATAGCAAAAATGTGGGGTCAGGTCTTCACTTTGCACGTCATCAGGAATTGAGAGCATGGCCGTGAGGGAAAGACGCTTCCGGCGACGCGGTGTAGCAGCGGCTCGCCCTCTCCACTCCCCAACCAGGCCGAGGTAAGGACCGGACGACCGGGAAGTGCAAAGTCAAGATCTGACCCCATAGTGGCTCGCGTAGAGGAGATTGCCCCCCCTTTGAACCGGACGAATAAAATTGAACCCGATTTAACGTGATTTTTCTTCGGCTTCTCTAGAACAGAAGGTTCTTTCTCTGATGTAGTTGGGGCATCGAGGTAATCTGCGCCGATTTCAATAACTCGCTCCTTTAAAGCATTGTACGCCGCTTCGTCCACTTTGCCATCTTGGTGATGGCGCTTAATGACGTGATACGGATTGTACAGAAGGATATAATTAATGGGTCCGCTCGCGCCCCTTTTTATGTCGATAAAATCTAGCCCAGCGAGGATTTTCATACGGTCCGCCCATGTTCGCTCGGCACGTTCGCCCGTGAAACCAGCGTAATAGGCCCTTTCACGCGGTTTGTTCACTATGCCGAAAGCATCATCGTTTGTGCGGCACATAAGGTCCAAATATGTTTGGGAGACGGGTTTCCCTTTGGGTGCCAGCATATCCATAATCCGCAAAAGTAGCGGGAACGCCCGGGGGATGGATAACCAACCGTCGCTTTTCTGTCGGAGCCAAAGCCTTTCTTCGTGGAGATCCGGCCACAAAGACTGGCGGAGTTCGAGTTTTCGCCTAACGATTTTCTTAACCCGCACCTTCCTTCCTGTAGCCATTTTTGTTACTCCTTAAAAAAGGTTGAAGGGGGCGGGCCGAGGTTTGGAGCCCCGGCCCTTGGAAAGCTCACACCTGCATGGCTAGTTTAATTTTGCAGTGCACCGAGTTTCTCGGGTCTAGAGTCCGATGGTCGGTACCTGTTCGAGCATTTCTGCCATAAACATAATACCTTCCCCCTTTGTTTTCAAAGGATTAATCAATTCTGGATGTGTTGTCTTGACGCATATCTAGTCAATTGGATATTTGAATCGACTACCTATAATACCAGATTACAATTTTCTTGAGACGTGATCGTAGGAGAAAACCGTTAATTTCAGGTGGTTAGCACAAAGTTGTTGTGCTCACTGTGCTCTCTTGTGCTCATTATGCTCCTATGTGTTCATGTGCTCATGGGGTAGATTGATAAGAAGGGGGAACAATTTCCTGTGCGGTAGCGCAAGAAAATCTAGCATTTTCTATTTTTCGGCCCTTGACGTAGCGACTTCTCGCCTCTGGACGGAGGCGCTGGCGGCGGCCTGTATACAGCACCTCAATCCCCACCGTGGACCACACTCTCGGCTCAGGGCGGGGCCCAGAGGTTAGGCGAATTCTCGAAGGATGGACATGGGGTCAGGATGGACTTGGGGTCAAGTCTTGAATTATCAGGTTAGTTGTAAATAGGGACAGACTCCATCTTGCATGGAAAGTGGGATCATGTTTTGGGGGAATCGGGGGGACACCATACTTATTTCTGCTTATACCCTTCCTTTATGTGTTTTTCAGCACCGGCCACTCGACCGGGAAGTGCAAAGTCAAGATCTGACCCCATAGCGGCTCACCCCCCCATGAAAGATGCTTCAACGACTTTCAATCTCCCAATCGTAAAAGCCTAGCGGCGTTGCCTCCCCGGATCAGGCCGAGGTCCTCTTCCGGGATGCCCGTCAGGGCGTTGACTGTCTCGACCGGGCGGGGGTCGGACATGAGGAACGGGTAATCCGTCCCCATGAGGACGTGATCGGCCGCCCAGGTCTTGACCAGGTATTCCAGGGCGGGGCCGTCGAACACCAGCGTGTCGAAATGGAGCCGCCTCAGGGAGTCCCGGACCGGCCGGGTCAGTTTCTCCCCGGTTCCCGGGCGGACCTCGACCATCCGGGCCAGCCGGCCGTGCTGGTACGGGAGGAAGCCGCCGCCGTGGACGATCCCGATCTTGAGGTCGGGCAGCCGCTCCAGAACGCCGCCGAAGGCCAGGGAGGCCCCGGCGATGGTGTTGTCGATGGGGTTCCCCAGGGAGTTGATGAACGCGTAATCCCCCAGCCGATCCGCCGCCGCGACCTGGTAGGGGTGGATGAGGAGAAACGCCCCGATCGCCGCCGCCCGCTCGAAGAAGGGGAAGAGGTCCGGGTCGTCGAGATTCTTTCCGCGGACGTTCGTCCCGATCTCCGCCCCCCGCATCCCCAGCTCGTCCGTCGCGCGCTCGAGCTCGGCGATGGCCCGGGCGGGGTCCTGAAGGGGAACGGCCGCCAGGGCCTCGAACCGGTCCGGATGGGCGCGGACCGCTTCCGCGATGCAGTCGTTCTGGAGGCGCGCCAGCTTCTCCCCGGCCTCCGGCTCGGCTTCGTAGAGCATCAGGTAGGGGACCGGGGAGAGGACGTGGATATCCACCCCCGCCTCGTCCATCTCCTTCAGCCGGCGGCCGAGGTTGAACCCCCCCATCCGCATCGGGCCGACCTTCCGCTTGTTGATGTGGACGAGGAAAGATTCCGGGGCGGACTCCTCCCACCGGAATTTCCAGGCGGGGCCCGCCGCGCTCATGCGCTCAAGGCATTCCGTCGTTACGAAATGGCAATGGATGTCGATGGCGCGGCCGTCGGACATTGCGCTATCCCATCAGAATCGGGACGCTTTCGGGACCGGACTCAGGCGTCGATAAGGGGGTTCTTCCACTCGATCCCGTTTTCCCGGTCAAAATCCACCGAGCTGAGGTACTTGCCGTTGGGGTGTCCGGCCGGGTCGGTGAGGAGGTGGAGCAGGGCGCCCCGGATGGCCTCGACCGGCCGGGCCTCATGGTAGCGGTCCGGCGTTAGCTCCGAGAGGGGGAAATTCCGCGTGATCATCCGGCCGGGGCCAAGGGAGTGGGCGATGACGCCCCGGTCCTTGAACTCGGCGACGATTCCCTGGGTGATCCCCTCCACGGCCCACTTGCTCGACCCGTAACAGACGGCGAGGGGCACGCCCCTGTGCGCGAGGCCGGAGCTGATGTTGATGATGTGCCCCCCGCCCCGCTTCACCATCTCCCGAAGCTCGGCCTGGCAGGACAGGAGGACGCCGTAGACGTTGACCGTCGTGATGTCCAGCATCATTTGGGGGTCGTTCTCCAGGAAGGAGCGGCGGGGACCGCCGATGCCGGCGGCGTTGACGGCGATGTCCAGCCCCCCCAGCGCCGACGCGGTCTCTCGGGCCATTCGCCCGGCGTCCTCGGCGCTCGTGACGTCCGCCCGGACGGCCAGGGATTCGCCGCCCAGCCCCCGGACCTCCTCCGCCACCGCGCGGATCTCGGGTTCCGTCGTGGCGGCGACCGCCACCGCCGCCCCCGCCTCGGCGCACGCCAGCGCGCACTCCCGCCCGATCCCGCGTCCGCCCCCGGTCACAAGGGCCACTTTTCCCGAAAGGGGTTTCTCAGGTTTTGTCGCGGTCATGCCTATCAGTCACATCCCGGCCCGCGGACCTCGCGCGCGGCCACGTCGGCGGGCAGCAGTGATGCGACGAACCCCCCGGCGTCGGCCGCATGGCCGTCGAGGAGGGTCTGAACATGTTCGAGGGCCTTCTCGCGCGTGCCCAGCCCGAGGCGGTAGAAGACGATCGGGTTCAGGAGCTTCACGTAGTAGTGGTTGGCGGCGTCGCGCTCCGTCGAGCAGGGGGTCGGCGGCCGGGCGATGGAGAGCGGGTCGCCGAAGGTTTCCGCGAACCGCGCGAGAAGCGGCTCTTCGTGCAGGTCCTCCGGAATCTCCGGAAACCGCATGACCAATTCCTGGATGTTCAAGGGCGTGATCCTCCCGATGGTCGCCATTGTGGTTTCAATCGATGTTTGATGACGGGAATTGTATCACAACGCCGCCGGTTTCAGGCGGTCCGGCGGCCCGGGGGGGGGAGAGGGGGGGATTGCATTCACCCTGACAGGAGAAATTTCTCGGGCCCGGCCTCGGCCGTGGACAGCAGGCCTCCGGCGGCCTATGTTTTCGGCGGGGAGGGCCGCGGGCGGATTGCCGGAGGATGAATCATGACCAACGACGCCCACGCCCGGCCGAGCGGCGAAGCGGAAGAGCTGTTGTACGACCCGGACGTCCCGACGCCCACGCACGGCGAGCGCGCGCGGACGCTGGCGGCCGCCGTCACGACGGGCGCGCTTTGCACCATCGCCAAGGACCCCGAAGGGTTCCCCTACGGCTCATTCGTGACCTTCGCGCTGGATGAAGGCGCCCCGGTCTTCCTCATCAGCGAGCTGGCCGAGCACACCAAGAACCTCCGGGCCAACGCCCGGGCCTCCCTCCTCGCGGCCGAGAGCGGTCAGGACGACCCGCTGGCCAACGGCCGGGTCACCCTGGTCGGCCGGTGCGAGGTTCCGGGGGAGGGCCGGGAGCGGGAAGCGGCCCGGAGCGCCTACTTGGAGGCCCTTCCCAACGCGGCGTATTACGCGGACTACAAGGACTTCTCTTTCTAGAAGCTTCGGGTCGAGTCGCTCCGCTACATCGGGGGGTACGGCCGCATGTCCTGGGTTTCGAAGGAGGACTGGTTCGCCGGCCGACCCGATCCCATCGCGCCCCACGCCCGGGCGATCATCGATCACATGAACGACGACCACGCGTCCACCATGGTGGAATACTGCCGGGCGTTCTCCAAGGCGACGGACGCGGCGGCCGCTACGATGTCCTCCGTCGACCGATATGGCTTCGAGATGTCGGCCGAAACGGCGAAAGGGCCGCGGCCGATCCGGGTGGCGTTCCCGCAACCCATCGAGACGGCCGAAGACGCCCGGCGCGAGATGGTCGCGCTGGCGAAGCGGGCGAGGTGAGGTGTTGGCCCGGACCTGAGGCGGCCGTCCTTCTGTATAGGTTCAGATAGATGTGAGACATCTCCTTGGGTAGGGAGTAGAGTTCCAGGGGCCAACAGAGAGAGAGGAG
>JASLXW010000027.1 GCA_030740135.1 Nitrospinota bacterium | reverse complement strand
GTCAAGAAAAGCAAGCAGGGCCGGTTTCAGATCGTGGACGTCGTCGAGATGATGCGGCCCATCACAAAATTCACAAAGCAGATCGTCAATGGAGACAGCATCCCCGTCCTCGTCCGGGAGGCGGTGCGAGTCGCGCAGGAGGAGCGCCCCGGGGCCGTCCACCTGGAGCTGCCCGAAGACATCGCCACCGAGACAACCACCACCGCTCCCTATGAGGTCAGCGCCGCAAGGCGGCCGAGCGCGAACGAGCGCGTCATCGATGAAGCGGTGGAGATGCTGAAGGCCTCCAAGATACCGCTTGTCCTGATCGGCGCCGCCGCCAACCGGAACCGGACGAGCGTCGCCCTGCGCGAACTGATCGACCAAACGGGCGTCTATTTCTTCAACACCCAGATGGGAAAAGGGGTGATCGATGAAAGACATCCCCTCTTTCTTGGAACGGCCGCCCTTTCCACCGAGGACTACCTGCATCGCGCCATCGAGGCCGCGGACCTGATTTCATCCTGGGGAAAAGGCCTGAATTGCGGGCAGCTTCCGGCCCCTTCCGGATCACCGGGAGAGAAACCGCCCCCAGGCGTTTTGGAACTCTCGGACGGATCCGGGCGCATGTCCGGCGTAGTGGTTGTTGAAATAGACAAACACGTTCTTGACGCCCTTGCTCAGAATTTCCTGGATGATCGGCATCCACAGGTTCATATCCTCCGTTCGGTCCCAAATGAGGCGATCCCAGTCCTTCGTCTCGGCCTCGATTCCATACCGATCGCCGAGAAACCGGATGTAGGAGAAGTCGGCCGTTACGGAGTCCACCCGTCGGTGGATCTCGTCCACCTTCGGAAAGACCCGCCCGTTGAAATACGGGAACTGGAACAGGATCGGCCCCAGGCGGCCTTCCAGAAGGTCCATCATCCGCAGAAAGGCGCGCACCTCCACCTCGCAGTCCAGGAGCGCCTTTTCAGGCGGATCCCCTCGCCCAAACAGAAGAGGGGGAGCGGGGGCGGCCGGCCGGGCGTTCCCCCCGTCCCCCTCCAAGGACAGGCAACAATTCTTGTCCGGGTCCGCGCTTACATCCTGTCCAATGCCCGAAGCAGCTTGTCGGGGGTGATGGGCAGGTCCATGATCCGTGCGCCCACGGCGTCGTAGACGGCGTTGGCGATGGCCGAAGCCGTTGGGACCAGCACGGCCTCGCCGATGCCCTTCGCGCCGTAGGGCCCGGCCGGGTCCGGCTTTTCGATGAACCGGTGCTCGATGGTGGGGATGTCCAGGCTGTTGGGGATCAGGTAGTCAACCAGATCCGCGTTTTTGAGAACGCCCCCGTCGTACACCATCTCTTCGAGCAGGGCGTAGCCGATCCCCTGGGTCACTCCGCCGTCGACCTGTCCTCCCAGGCCCCCGGGATGCATGATCTGTCCGATGTCGTGTGAGCAGATCATCCGGAGGATCTCGATCTCTCCGGTGTCTTCGTCCACCTCCACCTCGGCGATGTGGGTCACAAAGGCGTGGGTGGGGAAGCCGTGGACCGCGGAGCCTTCGATGTTCTCCAACGCCGGGGTCGGGGGGCTGGGGCTGTAGGCGCCCTTGCCGATGATGGGGCCTTTCAGGTGAATGTTGGCCGCTTTGGACACATCGGCGTAGCTCAGTCCGCGATCCGGCGCCGAGGCGATGAAGGCCCGCTCGTCGCCTGTGTCCAAGTCCTCCACGTCGGCCTCGAGCATCTCGGCCGCGCGGGCGAGCAACTCGTTGCGCGCGTCCTCCGAGGCAAGATGCACGGCATGGCCCACGTTGAACGTGATTCGGCTTGCCCCCGTGCTGTTCTCATACGGCGTGCCGTCGGTGTCGGCGGTGACCATTCGGACCTTCTCGTACGGGACACCGAGGGTCTCCGCGGCGACCTGGGCTGCGATGGTGTACTCGCCGGGGCCGACCTCGATCACCCCGCTCACGACCTGGGCCGTCCCGTCGGGCATCACCTTCACGATCGCCGAGGACCCCATGCCGCCCGACGGATGGGAGCCGCACGCGATCCCGATCCCCCGCTTTTTCCCGTTGGCCGGCGTGCCGGCCGCCTTTCCCCAATCGACGGCCTCGGCGGCGCTTTCCAGGGTTTCCCGAAGGTTGACTTCCGGGTACCGTTGGCCGTTGACCATGGGGTCGCCGTCGCCCATGCCGTTTTTGTATCTCAGCTCGAGGGGGTCGATGCCCAAGGTCCGGGAAAGGATGTCCATCTGGGACTCGACGGCCCAGTTCGCCTGGGGGTTGCCATATCCGCGAAACGCCCCGCTGATTGTCTTGTTGGTGTAGGCCAGGCGGCCCTCGATGTTGACGTTCGGCGTCTTGTAGGGCCCCCGGGCGTGGAAGCAGCCCATCGCCAGAATGGAAGGCCCGTGGTCGGCGTAGGCTCCCGTATCCATCAGCATCCGGAAGTCCCAGGCCGTCAGGGTCCCGTCCTTCTTCGCGCCGGTTTTGATGTCGACGATGGAGGGATGACGCTGGTAGGTCGTCTCCATGTCCTCTTCCCGGCTGAGGGTGATGCGGACCGGCTTGCGCGTCTTGTAGGCCATCGCGGCGGCGTAATGATCGATCCTCGGCTTCTTTCCGCCGAAGCCGCCCCCGACCGTCGAGCCGATGACCCGGATCCGGCTCAGCGGCATGTCGAGCAGCTTGCCGATGACCTCCTGGACCTTGAAGACGGACTGGGTGGTCAGCCAGACGGTCATGTTTCCCGAGGCGTCGTATTCCGCCAGGGCCGAGTGGGTTTCGAGGTAGGCCGGGTGATGCGGGTGTGTCGTGAAGCGGTTTTCGATGACTTCATCCGCTTCTTTGAATCCGACGTCCAGGTCCCCGTGGTGGAACCGCGTTTTGCAGGCCTGGTTGCCCTGCCGGTCTCTGACATCGAATATGGCCTTGGTCTTTTCGAAATCCTCGTGGATGACCGGCGCGTCCGGGCGAAGGGCCCCTTCGGGATCGAAGACGGCCGGCAGCTCTTCGTATTCCACCCGGATCAATTCCAGGGCCTCTCGGGCGACATCGTCGTCGATGGCCGCCACGGCGGCCACCTCGTCGCCGGTGTACCGGACTTTGTCCCGGACGAAGAGGGTCTCATCGAAGATCCACTGGCCGAAATGGACGTTGGGAAAGTCATTCCCCGTCACGACCAGTTTCACCCCCTTGATCTTTTCGGCCTGGGAGGTGTCGATGTTCAGGATTCGCGCGTGGGGGTGGGGGCTTCTGAGAATCCGGCCCGTCAGGCAGCCGGGAGCGGCCCGGTCGTCGGCGTACTTGGAATCGCCGGTGACCTTCGGCTTGCTGTCGATTCGAGGCACGTTTTTGCCCAATACCGCGTATTCACTCATTTTGTTTGCTCCAAAGGAATATGGGAAAACGTAATCCATATTATAGCCGCCAATGGGGCGGAGGGCCACCTCCGGATGATCCCCGGGCGGGGGGAGGAGGTCCGGCGGGACGATGGGTGTGGATTTCTGCTAAAATACCATGTGGTGTTCGCCGAAATTCCGGCCTGGGGCCGGACGCCGCGTCGGGTTTTCCGAGCCCCGGAATTTCCTCCTGGGAAAAAGGGATGGAGGCGTCCGTGAATGCCGAGGGAGAAAAGCGTGCGATGAAAACAGCCATGAAGATCGTCGTCGGGACCGTTGTCCTGGCCGTCGCGCTTTCACTGCTCCCGGGCCTTGGGGACGCGCGAAAATTGAAAAAGGTCGGTCTGATCGTTCCGGGGCCGATCGGCGACAATGGTTGGAGCGCAGCCGGATACCAGGCGCTCCGGAATGCGGCCAAGAAATACGGATTTCAGGCCAGCCATCAGGAGAACGTGAAACCGCCCAAGGCCGAAGCGGCCCTGCGGAAATTCGCCGAGGCGGGGTATGACCTGGTCTACGCCCATATGTTCGTTTACTCGGAGGCCGCGGCCCGGGTGGCGAAGGCCTTTCCCAAGACAAAATTCGTGGTCATCCATGGGACCGTCCGGAACAAAACCAATCTCATCTCCTATCAAACGATGACCCAGGGCGGCGGATTCATGGCCGGCGCGCTGGCGGCGCTGGTTTCCAAGACAGGAAAGATCGGCGCCCTCGGGGGACGGCCGATCCCGCCCATCGCGGACGCCATCGCCGGGTACGTGGCCGGGGCCAAGCTCGTGCGGCCGGATGTCAAAGTCGTGGTCGAGTACACCGGCGACTTCAACAACACCACCCTTGCCCGGGAGAAGGCCCTGGCCATGATCAGCCAAGGCGTGGACGTCCTCGTTCAGGAGGCCCCGCCCGCGGGCGTGGCCGCCCTCAAGGCCGCCCAGGAGAAAGGGGTGCTCGCCATCGGCTTCATCCGGGACCAGCACGCCATCGCCCCCAAGGCGGTTCTTTCGAGCGTCAAGATCGACTTCAACCAGGTCTACGACAAGATTGCGGCCATGGCGAACGGCGGAAAATGGAAAGGCGGTTTTCTCCGGATGGGATTCTCACAGAACGCCGTTGGACTGGCGCCTTATCACGGCCTGGCCGATCGTGTGACGCCGAAGATGCAGGCCAGACTGGACAAGGTTCGGGCGGACCTGATCTCCGGCAAGATCAAGGCCCCCGTCGCCAAGCGGCGGAAGAGGAAAGTAAGTTTTCCTCTCTGCCGCGAAGGCATTCCGGGAAATGCGGCCTAATCCCCCAGGTCCACCCCGACGTCCTCCCCGTTCACCTTGTACGTGCCCTTCACCGGGACGGCCGTGTGGACCATGTTCTCGGCGAAGCAGCCCCGTTTCGCGTTCCGGATGAGCTTGAGCAGATCCTCTTGCGCTTCGTCCGACTCCAGCTCGAAGTGCGTGCGCACCTCGCTGAATCCGCTATAGACCGTCCCCTTGAGGACGGAGCCCCCCAGGAAGATGTCCGACTCGACGCGCACCTTCACCGACCTGACTTCGAGCTTCATCATGGAAGCGTACCGCTTCACCTGGGTGAGCAGTCACTGGCCGATTCCGGCGGTGAGGTAGGTCAGGGGCTGGGGATGGTTGTTGTCCCCGCCGAGGCGGGGCGGCTCGTCGGAGTGCCAGGTGAAATCTCCCCGGGTGGCCCGATGGAGCTGCTTGCCCTCGTTCTCGCACTCGACGACAATCGTGTTTCGCATGGCCTCTTTCGGCAGCTCCTCGCCGAAGGTGCTTTGTGGGATGTCCGGTGGCATGGCGGATTTTCCTCTCTGAAGGATGGTGGGTATTGACCGGCGTTACCCGGTGGATGGCGTGTTCTGCTTAGGATTGCATTTTCCCTCTTTCATGCGCAACGGTTTTGGGTGTTGGGCGGCGATTCTCTTGCGGGCCGCGCGGTCCGGCGTGATTGACAGCCCGCCGATCACTGGATACCATCCCTGCGGCGGCGTTGCCTCGGGCCTCGGCGGTCGATGGGGCGGGAGCGCGGGCTTCCCTTGAGCCGAAACGTGGAGGTGTAACGATGAGCGAGTGGGTGGATCTTTCATTGACGCTGGGCGGACCGCGGATGTCCGTGGTTCCCGGCCATCCCGAGGTGACGTTCGAGCCCCTCAACACCCACAAAGATCACTTCCGCTCGAATACGTATATGAAGATGAGCATCCACTGCGGCACCCACGTGGACTGCCCCCGGCACTTCGTGGACGGAGGGACGACCATCGATGAGATGCCGATCGAGCGCTACATGGGCCCGGGCGTCCTGGCGGATCTGCGGGGCAAGATGGGCGAGAACGAGCCCGTGACGCTGGAGATCCTGGCGCCGTTCGGCTGGACGCCGGAGCGGATCAAAGACAAGATCGTCGTCCTCTACTCCGGCTGGGTGGAGCAGGAGTTCGGGACGGAGCGGTCCTACGTGGACAACCCCTACATGTCGGTCGAGGCGGCCGAATACCTCGTGGGGGCCGAGGTCCGCGCCATCGCCGTGGACTTCACCGTCGACAAGCTTCCCCCGGGCCAGCCGCCCCGGGACGGCGATTGCCCCATCCACCGCATCGTCCTTCCGAAGATGATCCCCCTCATCGAGAACCTCATTAATCTGGACAAGCTGGTCGGGAAGGAATTCGAGCTCTACGCCCTGCCGCTCAAGATCCACCAGGGAGATGGCGCCGCGACGCGCGCGGTCGCCAGGATCCTGGGAGACGCGAAAGCGTAACGGGCGATGCGGGCGCCCGCGTTCCGCCGCATGGGTCCGGGGTTCGGATGCCCCCCGGGACCCTGATGGCCGGAGCGCTCCTCAGGCGCAGGCTCGCGTACCCGCACGCCGCGATCCGCGCGCTCAGTGCAGCCGCCCCGTGAACCGATGCCAGGCGTGGAGAAGGAGGTCCCGGTTGTTCTTTCTCCAGCACCGGAGGGTGTGAAAGCCTTC
The DNA here is from genome assembly GCA_030740135.1 of Nitrospinota bacterium. Next base: position 10,654 of record JASLXW010000027.1, on the reverse strand, counting down.
GTGCTGAATGCAGATGTTGCACGACGTGCACGCCACCGCACCCCTCCTTCCCCGCTCGATCTGCCGGACGAGGTCGGGCTCCCGGATGAGCGGCCGGGCGAGGGAGATGAAGTCCGCGACGCCTTCGGCGACGATGGACTCCATCCTCTCCACCGTTCGCAGTCCCCCCACGAGGATGATCGGGCAGTGGACGGCCTCCCGGAGGCGGCGGGCCTCTTCCAGGAAGAGGACCTCCGGCTTCGGAGCCGCGAAGACGCGGTGGAGCAGCTTGTCTTCCAGGGCGCGCCTTCGGCTGAGGCCCACGTATTGGGCGGCGCTCTCCATCCTGCGGGAAGTCAGGCCCGCCGTGACCTCGATGGCGTCCACGCCCAGCGCTTCGAGCCGGGCGGCGGTTTCCAGGCCCTCTTCCAGCGTTAGGCCCCCGGGAACGAAGTCCCGCATCCCCAGTTTCACCGTCAAGGGGAACCCGTCGCCCACGGCCTTGCGCATCGCCCGGACCACCTCCAGCAATAGACGCTGGCGGTTCTCGAGCGAGCCGCCCCATCTGTCTTCTCTGCGGTTGGAGTAGGGGGACGAAAACTGGGTGAGCAGGTAACCGTGACCGGCGTGCAGGTGGACGCCGTCGAAACCCGCCTCCCGGACCCGCCCGGCCGCTTGGCCGAAGGCGTCGATGATGACGGCGATTTCCTCTTCGGTCGCTTCCTTGGGAGTCCGTCCATGCTGCGCGTTGGGGATGATGGAAGGCGCGACCGGGTCGACCGCGGGGTCCCGGCTCTGGCTCCCCGCGTGGTTCAATTGGGCGAAGAACCGGGAGCCCTCGGCCCGGACCTCAGCCGTGAAGCTTTTGAACGGCTCGGTGTGCTCGTCCCGGGAAAGGCCGGTCATGTCCGGTGTGTAGCGGCCCCGCGGATGAACGTAAATATGACCCGTGAACTGGAGACCCACCCCGGCCCGGGCCAATGTGAGGTGAAGGTCCCGGTAGGCTGGCGTGATGAAGCCGTCGGTGTCGGCCATGCACTCGGAGGTGGCGGAGCGAATGAAGCGGTTTCGGGTCTCTACACGGGCGATCCTACCCGGCCGGAACAAAGCTTGTTGAGGGGCGTCGGCCATGGCGGGGGTCTCCTATTCGCGGGAATCTCCCGCTTTTGAAAAGGCGTTGATTTTCCTCAGCGGTCGGATGGGAGGGTACCCGCCGGATGAAATCAAGTCAACCGTTGGTGTCCTGGCCGGGCCTGCGTTCTCTTGACACCCTAGCGGATTTTTTATTTAATGGGGTGTTTCCAGACGGATTCCTTGCCGAATGAACGGGCGTTGGCCGCTTGGCCGAAGAAAACCGCTCATCGCAAACCGCTCGCCGATGGGGTGTAGAGGCGGACCGGTGGGGGGGTGTGGATTATCACGTTTTCAGGAATGGAGGACAGAAATGAAGTCCATCAAGTTTTTGTGGATCGGGTTACTCGCAATCTCCTTCGCCATGGTTCTGCCGATTTCGGCAGACGCTAAGAGTAGAGACGTTGTTTTCTGCTTCGCCTGGGTTGCCTATGGAAAGCACGTCGGATTCTACGCTGGACAGGAAAAGGGCTTCTATAAGAAAGAAGGCCTCAACGTCAAATTCATCCGCGGCGTGAGCGGCATGGACAACGCCAAGCGGACCTCGACGGGCACCTGCACGGTGGCGTCGGGTGGGGTGGACACGCTAGTCATCGCCCGATCCGAGGGTTTCAAGGTGCGTGCCATCGGCGTCTGGCACACCAAGAGCATGCACGTCATCTACGCCCGTAAGGACCGGGGGATTAATTCCGTCAAGGACCTGGAGGGCAAGAGTATTGCGACCGTTGCCAAGGAAGACGGCCAGGTCCTCTTTCCGCCCTTCGCAAAAGCAGCCGGGATCGACGCCTCCAAGGTGAAATTCGTGGAAACGAACTGGGCTTCGAAGATCCCAAGCGTTATGTCGGGAACCGTCGACGCTCTGCTAACTTACGTCACGGTCGGGCCCAATGTTCGCAAGGTCGCCAAGAAAAACAACGTGGCAATCTCCGAGTTCATTTATGCCGATCATGGCCTGGATATGTACTCCAACGGATTTCTTGCGACTGAAAAAATGATTAAGACGGATCAGAGTTTCCTCCGGCGGTTCATGCGCGCTTCGCTAAGGGGACTGGCTTACGGGGTGGAGCACCCCAAGGAGGGCGCGGCCATTTTCAGCAAGCGCAAGCCCGAGATTAACCCAGCACTGGCCAGGGAACACTGGCGGATCGCGGTGAATCACTTGATCACGCCGGACACTGAGATGAACGGTTTGGGGCACATCGGGTACGCGAAAATGAAGTTCACCCGGGATGTTGTCGCGGAGGCCCGGAACATAAAGAAGGTTGAGCCGGTCCGGAACTACTACACCAACAAGTTCCTGACGCGCATCTTCCCGAAGCGGCCATAATGTAAGGTCCGGACTTTTCTGGAAGATGTGGATTCCGGTGAAGGGACGCGTGCCGTACGCGCGTGTGTGAATCTGGAAGGGAGAGGACGCTTCGAGGTCCCTGCAATGGGGGATCTGTTAGAGTTCTCTCCCTTTCAGGTATTCACCGATAGGGGAAAGGTTCAATGGCAGACGCTTCAAGGGCGGATGACCTCTCGGTCGTCGGGCAAAGCCCGCCCAAAGTGGATGGAAAAATTCTCCTCACGGGAGAGGCCCGGTATTCTTTCGACGTCCAGCTTCCCCGGATGCTTCACGGGAAGGTTCTGAGGAGTCCTCATCCGCACGCCCGCATCCTGAAGATCGACACCTCGAGGGCCGAGCGGCTGCCGGGGGTCAAGGCCGTGATCACGGCCGAGGACACCCCGAAAATCCCTTATCACTTCCTCGGCCCCCCTCACGAAGACAAGTATCCCCTCGCCATCGACAGGGTCCGCTTCGTCGGGGACGAGGTGGCCGCGGTCGCGGCGGTGGATGAAGACACGGCGGAAGAGGCGCTCTCCCTCATCGAGGTCGAGTATGAACCTTTGCCCGCCGTCTTCGACCCCGCGGAGGCCGTCCAGCCGGGCGCCCCGCTCATTCACGACGGGAAAGAAAAGAACATCGCCGCCCACGTCGTCCGGGATTCCGGCGACTGGGAGGAGACCCTGCGGACGGCGCCCGTCGTCGTGGAGGGCCGGTTCACCACCCAGCCGGTGGCCCAGACCCCCCTGGAGACGCACGGGTGCGTGGCCCAGTATGACGCCTCGGGCCGCTATACGTTCTGGGCCTCTACGCAGGCCAGCGACCTCCTGCGGCGTGAGCTGGCGAACGCCCTCGGCGTCCCGCTCGGCCGGGTCCGGATCGTCGAGATCTTCATCGGCGGCGGATTCGGCGGCAAGTCGAAAGTGGGCGCCAGCGAGGCCCTGGCGGGCTTGCTCGCCAAGAAGAGCGGCCGGCCGGTTCGGCTCTTTCTCACCCGGCAGGAGGAGTTCACGACCTCCGGCCACCGGAGCGCGCTGAGCATCCGCATGTGGACCGCGGCCAAAAAGGACGGGACCCTTGTGGCCCGCCGGGCGGAGTCCTACGTCGACAACGGGGCCTATAACAATGTCACCCCCGCCACAGCGGGCGTCGGCGGAAGCATCTGCGTCTCTCTCTACCGGGTCCCGGCCGTCCGGTACGACGGCTATGTCGTCTACACGAACAAAAGCTGGGCGAACGCCTTCCGGGGATTCGGCGGGCCCCAGCTCGTCTTCGCCGTCGAGACCCAGATGGACCAGCTCGCCGAAGAGGTCGGGATGGACCCCCTCGCGCTTCGCGTAAAGAACTCCAACCAGCCGGGCGATGTGACGCCGGTCGGTTGGAAGATCGGTACGTGCGGGTTGCAGGAGTGCATCGAGAAGGCGGCGGCCGAGATCGACCTGGGATGGAAGAAAACGAAGCGCCCCGAGACCGGCCCCGTCAAGCGCGGGAGGGGCCTGGCGGCGATGATCTATACGGTGGGGGCCCGCGCCTATTGGGACGCCGACTGCGCCGGGGCTTTTCTGAAGATTCACGACGACGGCTCCGCCAGCGTCATCACCGGAACGGTGGATTGCGGCCAGGGGGCGAGGACCGTCCTGACGCAGATCGCGGCCGAGACCCTCGGGATGAACCTCGACGACGTTCGGATCTACACCATGGACACCGAGGGCGCCCCCATGGACAGCCGCGGGGCCAGCGCGTCGAGCGTGACGTTCATCTCGGGCAACGCCGTCTACTACGCGGCCCGCCAGGCGCGGGAGAGACTCCTCAAAGTCGCGGCGGAGAAGCTCGAGGCCGACCCGAAAGACCTGGACATCCGGGAAAGCCGGGTCTTCGTGCGTTCTACACCCGAGCGGTCCATGACGCTGGGGGAAGTCGCGGAGACGTCCACGTACCGGCAGGGAGGCGAGGCCATCCTGGAGTCGGCCCACTATGACACGCCCACCGAGTTCATCGATCACATGACGGGCGCCGGAAACATCTCGCCCTGCTACGTGTTCGCGGCGCATGCCGCCGAGGTGGAGGTGGATACGGAGACCGGCCGGGTGAGGGTCGTGCGCGTCGCGGCCGCCCACGACGTGGGCCGGGCCATCAACCCCATGCTCCTGGAGGCTCAGATTCACGGCGGCCTCTCCCAGGGCCTCGGTTACGCCATCTCCGAGAACCTGTCGTCCGAAGGCGGACAGTTCGTGAACGGCAACCTGGCGGATTACAAAATTCTCACCTCCAAGGACATGCCGGAGATCGTCCCCATCATCGTGGAGACGAGCGAGCCGGAGGGTCCCTACAACGCGAAGGGAATCGGGGAGCCCGTCCTCGTCCCGACCGCGCCGGCCGTCGCCAATGCGGTCTACGACGCCGTCGGGGTGCGGATCCACGACCTGCCGATCACGCCCGCCCGGGTCTTCGAAGCCCTCAAGCGGGCGAAAGAGAACACGTCATGAAGCCCTTCGGGGTCGTCGCGCCCGATACGGTCGAGGAGGCCGTCGAGGCTCTGGGGCGCTACGGCGAATCCGCCCGGGTCATCGCCGGCGGGACGGCCCTGGCCTTGCTGATGCGTCAGGGCCTCTACCGGCCCAAGGCCCTCATAAACCTGAACGGGGTTCAGGGGCTTCACGGGATTCGGGGCGAGGCGGACGGCGGGGTCTTCATCGGTCCGTTGACCCCGCACCGGGAGATCGAGCGGGACCCGCTCCTGGCCGAGCGGTTCCCCGCGCTGGCCGGGATGGCCCGCCATGTGGCCAATCCCCAGGTGAGGAACGTGGGGACGATCGGCGGCAACCTCTGCCATGCCGACCCCGCTTCGGACCCGCCCACGGCCCTCATCGCGGCGGGTGCGGAGGTCGCCGTCCTGGGTCCGGCGGGCGCGCGCGACCTTGCGGTCGAGGACTTGTCCCGGGGATATTACGAGACATGCCTCGGCCCGGACGAGGTGTTGACGGGGATCCGGCTCCCCGCTCCCGAGCCGCGCTCGGGGATGGCGTACTTGCGGTACACGACGACGACCGAGGAAGACCGGCCCTTTGTTTGTGTGGGCGTCCGGTTGAAGGTGGGCGACGGTGGGAGGCGGTGCGAAGACGCGCGGGTCGCCGTCGGCGCGGCGGGGCCGGCGCCCGTACGGGCGATCGGCGCCGAGGAGGCGCTCCGGGGCGAGGACCTCTCCGGGGAGCTTTTGGCCGCCGCCGCCGAGCGCGCGGTCGAGGGGATCGACCCCATCGATGACGTCCGGGGGCCGGCGTCCTACCGGCTCGAGATGGTCAAGGTGTTCTTCCGCCGGGCCGCAAGCGCGGCCTGGACATCGGCGAGGGAGGCGTAGTGGAGGGAAAAGTCGATCACACGATCCGGCTGACGGTCAACGGCGAGGCCGTCGAGGAGACGGTCAAGTCCTCCGATCTGCTGGTCGAGGTCATCCGGCGCCGTTTGGAGCTGACCGGAACCAAGCGGGGCTGCGAGAGCGGCGTCTGCGGGGCCTGCACGGTCGTTTGCGACGGCGCCGCCGTCAAGTCCTGTCTGCGGTTCGCGTTTCTGGCGGGCGGGGCGGAGATCCTAACCGTGGAGGGGCTGGCCGAGGGAGAGGATCTTCACCCGATCCAGCAAGCGTTTTTGGAGAAGACGGGCATGCAGTGCGGCTTCTGCACGCCCGGCATGCTGATGACCGCCGTGGCCTTCTTGGCCGAGAACCCCGACCCCACGGAGGAGGAGATCCGCGACGCCCTCGTGGGGAACCTCTGCCGCTGCACCGGCTACGTCAACATCATCGCCTCGGTTCGTCGTGCGGCCGCCGAGGCGCTTTGGGCGGGGGGATGATCGGGTCCGGCCCCATTTCCCCAATCCACAGATTACGCAGATAATTCCTATTTTTCAAATCTCACTACCACGGAGTTCGTAGATCCAACAAATACTTCTTGTTCTTTCAAATCTGTGCAATCTGTGGATGCATTGGCCTCTCATCACTTGCCGGGCTTCTTGGCCTTGACCTTGAGCTTTCGCCCGAACGGATGGACTTCCCCGGGGCCGTGTCCGACGGGGAACTTCTTCTTGGCCAGCCTCTTCCGGAGCGCCCGGGTCGCCTTGACATCCACTTCGTATTCCAGCGCCTCGGGATCCCCCACCTTGATCGCCACGCCGTAGATCTTTCGCGCGACCTCCAGGGAGATGAGCTCGTTCATCACGTCGTCCAGGACGAGCCGGGGGTCCCGCTTTCTCGGGTCGCCGTAGCCCCCGCCGCCGTTGCTCCGAAAGTTGATCACATCGCCGAGGCCGACCGGGACGCTCGTGGCGTGCATCCCCAGGTGGCGCTCCCGCTTGGTTCCCTCGTTGAGTTTCAGACCGTTGGGCCCGCCGTTCATTCCGCCGGACAGGCCGTAAGGGGTGACCTCTTCCCGGTCTCCATGGATGGTGATGACCCCGTCTCCCCACAGCCGGTAGTGCCGCTGAAATCCGAAGCCGCCCCGGAACTTGCCGTGGCCGCAGGAGTTGGGGAGGACTTCGGCCTTCAGATAGGTGTAGGGATACCAGCGCTCCAGGACTTCGACCGGCTGGTTGCAGGCCCCGCCGGCGAACATCATCATCATATAGCTGGGCCCGTCCCGGTCGACGCGCGCGCCCTGGCCCCCCTCCATCCAGTTGTAGGAGACGAACTGGTTCCCCGACCTCGGGTGCTTGCCGCCGCAGACGCAGTTCTCCAGGTTCACCGTTCCGGCGTGGATCTGCGTCGGGTCCACCTGGGCCAAGGGCTGCGCCCAGCAGGCCATGACCGCGGCGTCCACCTTTTCATACGTCCCCGCGCAATACCCGGCCATGGGCGACGGAGGCAGGATGTGGACGGTGCTCCCCGGTATGCTCAGCAGCTCGATGGACCGGGTGATGCCGTTGTTGAGCGGGGTGAGATGGGGAAAGCAATGCAGCGTGCCGTCGAACGCCGCCGAGATCAGCCCCGGATGCGTCAGGCCCGTGGGTCCCTTGGGCGCCGGATCGCTCTGGCGGAAGTCGAGGGAGGCCTGGTCCCCCCGGATGGTGAGGACGCAGTGGATCTTGACCCTGGGGTGGTCGGGATGCCCCTCGTCCATGTCGGAGTAGTCCGTGAATTCATACGTCCCGTCGGGCAGGCGGGAGACCTCGTGGCGGAGGAGCCGCTCGCCGTGGTTCATGGATTCCTCGAACGCCCGCGTGACGGTCTTGGCGCCGTACTTCTCCGCGTACTCCTGGATCCGCATTTCCATGACCTTCACGGCCTGGTACTGGGCCGCGAGGTCGCCCATGCGGTCGTGCGGGACGCGCACGTTCCACCGGATCAGGTCGAAGCTCGACTTGACGGGCCGGTCCTGGTCGTAGAGCTTCATGGTCGGCACCAGGAGCCCTTCGGCGTGCACCTCGCGGGCGTTGGGGTTGAACGTCCCGGGAACGGGCCCGCCCACGTCCGTCCAGTGGCAGTTGGCGATGGTGAAGGCGATGTGCTCGCCCTGATGGAAGACCGGGCGCACGAGGCGGACGTCCTGGGTGTGGGTCCCGCCCCGGTAGGGGTTGTTGAACATGTAGACGTCCCCCGGCCGGAAATCCTCTTCCGCGTCCTCGATGACGCTCTGAACCGTCCCTTCGAAAGTCCCGAAGTGAGGGGTGTGGTCCCGGGTTCCGTGGGCGACGAGCCGGCCGTCGGCCGCCAACATGGAGACCGAGAAATCACGGCCCTCGGTGATGGCCGGGGCGTAGGCGATGCGCTCGATCATCGCGCTGCCCTGGGTGCAGAGGTCGCGAAACGCGCTACGAAGCACCTCGAAGGTGATGGGGTCCATATCCGGGAGGGGTGTTTTCTTTTTCGACTTGGCCATGCGGCGGGGCTCCTCCAGCGTCATGTCACTTGCGTGACGGATCGGGTCAGCGCCCGTTGGGCGTGATGATCAGGTTCAGGTAGCTGTCCACCGTAGCGGCGGCGCCGGGCGGCAGGACCGTTGTCGAGTCGGGCTGCTCGATGATGGCCGGCCCGCTGAGGCGGTTCCCGACGCCCAACCCTTCCCGGTCATAGATCTTCGTCCGCGTAAACCCGGCGGCTTCACGGAAATAGACCTGCCGGGTCCCCTTCAAGGCGTCTTTCAGGCTTCCTTTCTTCCGGGACTTCCGCAGCATCCCTTTCGGGACGACGCCGACGGCCGAAAGGCGCGCGTTGCTGATCTCGACCTCGGCGTACTCGTCGGGGATCCGGTAGCCGAACTCTCTCTCATACGCCGTGACAAATCCGTTCACGATGTCGTCCAGCGTCCCTTTCGTGATCCGGCCCGGCGGCACGGGGATCGTCATGTACTTGGACTGGGGGAAATACTTCACGTCGGCGAGCCGGTGGAGCTCGACCCGCTCGAGCGGAATGTTTTCGCCCTTGAGGGTCCGCCGCGCCTCCGCCTCCAGGTCGCGGTACACCCGGGCCAGCTCGGCGTGGGAGAGCTGGTCCGACTTCTTCAGGATGGGCCGGATGAAGTCGTGGCGGACGTCCACGCGAAGCGCGCCGAAGGCCGAGGTGACCCCCGGATAGCGCGGGACGATGACCTTGGGGATCTTGAGCTCGGCGGCCAAGGATGCCGCGTGCATCGGTCCCGCCCCGCCGAACGCGACGAAGGCGAAGTCCCGGGGGTCGTACCCCCGGACCACGCTGATCAGCTTGACGGCGTTGATCATGTTGGCGTCGGCGAGCCGGAGGATTCCGTCGGCGGCCTCCTCGGCCGACATGCCCAGCGGACGGGCGATCTTGTTCTCGACCGCCTGTCGGGCCCGGACCGGATCCAGGGACATGGCGCCGCCCAGGAACTGATTTGGGTCGATGACGCCGTGGACGACCTGGGCGTCCGTGTTGGTGGGTTGATCGCCCCCCCGGCCGTAGCAGGCCGGACCCGGAAAGGCGCCGGCGCTCTGCGGGCCGTTCTTGAGGGATCCGCCCTCGTCGATCCAGGCGATGCTGCCGCCGCCCGTTCCGATGGTGGTGATGTCCACGCACGGGAAGCGGATGGGGATCGTGAATTCGACCTTGAAACCCGGTTGGAACAGCGGCTGTCCCTTCCAGACCAGGGACAGGTCCGCGCTCGTCCCGCCCATGTCGAACGTGATGAGGTTGTCTTGTCCAACGAGCGAGCCGATGTACGCCCCGCCGACCACGCCGCCGGAGGGGCCGGACAGGCAGGTCCGGGCGGGGATGGTCCGGGCGAGTTGGGTGCTCATGACCCCGCCCCCCGAATGAATGATCAGGACGTCGCCGCCGAACCCCCACGCCCGGGTCCTGGATTCCAGCTCGGTCAGATACCCGTCGAGGATGGGCAGGAGGTACGCGTTGACGGTGGTGGTGCTGGTCCGCTCGAACTCGCGGATTTCGGGGAACACTTCCGAGGAGGTGCAAATGAAGGCCCCGGGAAGGAGCTTGGAGAGAACGGCCTTCGTCCGCTCCTCGTGATCCGGATTCATGAAGGCGTTGATGAAACAGACCGCCACGCTCTCGATCCCGCGCTTTTTGAAGACCCGGGCGATGCGCTTGAGCTCGCTTTCCTTCAGGGGCGTGAGGACTTCCCCTTCGAAACTGATCCGCTCGGGCAGGGTCTGCCGGTTGTACCGGGGGACCAGGGGCGGGGCGGGGTCCCAGGTCAGGTCGAACACGTCGGGGCGCTCGCCCCGGGCGCCTTCCAGGACGTCCCGGAAGCCTTCGGTGGTCACCAGGCCCGTCTTGGCGCCCTTGCGCTCGAGGATGGCGTTCGTGGCGATGGTCGATCCGTGGCGGAAGGTGGTCATGTCCTTCGGGTTCAGGCCGGTCTTCTTCAGGACCTCCATCACGCCCTCGATGAACGTGGGGGGCGTGGAGGGCATCTTGTGGTTGGTGACCTGACCGGTTTCCTCGTTGAGACACACCAAGTCCGTGAACGTTCCGCCGATGTCGATTCCCACGCTGTAACGGGCCATTGTTTCTCCTTGGGCGTCGGACCGCCCGGTGACCCCGCCGCGGCCGCGGGAGCTGGCCATCGTGCGGCCCGCCCGGGACGGGCCGGGTCATTCGGGGTTCATTCTCAATGGACTGGAGTCGAACGAAGCGAAAGGTCCGCTTCTATCGAGGGCGGTATTTTTACATTCCGGCGCTCGCGAAGTCAATAAATTCGGATGACCCGATGAAGGCCGGCTTGCTCTTTCCCGCCGGTGGAAAGTCCC
>JASLXW010000279.1 GCA_030740135.1 Nitrospinota bacterium | reverse complement strand
CTACCTGACGCCCGACCAGGCCCTGGAAACATTCAAAAAAACGGCCCCCGTGTCTCATATGTCTTGAACCCATACATCCCATTGACAGGGACTATGCGTCAACCTAGAGTGTTCGGAGGCGGTCCGATCAGGCGGCAGCGGCGTTTTGGGCTGTCTTGACCCGCTGAAGGGGCCCATGGCGAAGCGGGGATAAACACAAAGGTTGATCCCATGAAGTGGTGGCACTGGACCCGGCGTCTGGGGAACAAGGCGCTTTTCGAGACCTCCTTTCTGCTGGGGAAAACACGGGTCCGGGGTCTTCCGGATGATTTGATGATCGAGCCGGCCAGCGTCTGCAACCTCGGGTGCCCGACCTGCCCGACCGGGGCGGGCACACTGAATCGGCCGGGCGCGCTGATGGATTTCGACCTGTACCGGAAGATCATCGACGAACTGTGGCCCACCACGTCCAAGATCCGCCTCTGGAACCTGGGCGAGCCCTTCATGCACAAGGACGTTTACCGCATGATCCGCTACGCCAAGGACCGGTTTATCAAGGTTCTGACGAGCACGAACGGCCACTATTTCCGCGAGCCGGACGCCCCGGAAAATGTGGTGAATTCGGGTCTGGACTTCATGATCGTCTCCATGGATGGGGCGACGCAGGAGAGCCTGGAGAAGTTCCGGATCGGCGCCCGGCTCGACCGGATTGTCGAGGGGGTGAAGCGCGTCATCGAGCACCGGGACGCGGTGGGGACCAACAACCCGACCGTCGAGTTCCAGTTTATCGCCATGAAGCACAACATCCATGAAATTGCCGAGGCCCGGGCCCTGGCGAAGACGATGAAGACGGACCTCTTCAAGCTGAAAACCATCGGGATCAGCGCCAACGATCCGCATGCGGATGAGCTTATCCGGGAATACCTGCCCGATGATGCGCGATATTCGCGCTACCCGGATGCTGAGGCGATTCGAAATGTCGCGGACCATATCGATAAGCTGGACTGCAAGCGTCCCTGGCGTCACACTGTGATCAATCAGGACGGAGACGTTGTGGCCTGTTGCTATGATGATCAAAGCCATTATGTCTTCGGCAACCTTCGCGAGATGACCTTCCGGCAGATCTGGAACGGGGAGCGATACGTGCGCTTTCGGCGGGCCCTGCTGAAAGGAAGGAGCCATTTGAAGACCTGCGCGGTTTGCACCGAAGGGCTTCCCTCGTCCGTGACCCCGTAACGCAAGTCTCAGCATTGCGATTCCCTCAAATTTCCTCCGGGCCGCCCGTGTGGTCGGGCGCGCGTTTCTTCGGTGTCTAAGGATTTCAGGGTTTGGAAGACTTCGATTCATTGAACATCGGGAACGGTCCCGGCCCACGCCAGGGGTTGCCCAGGGGGGTGCGTCTCTATCCGCCTCCCGAAGCGGCGCGCAAGCGCGGGATGGAGTCCCGCTTGCTGGAGGTTTTCCTGCGGTGGGGATTTCAGGAGATTGTCACGCCGACGCTCGATTATTATGAAACCGTCGCGCGCGGATTGGGACATCAGACGCTCGGAGACCTGTTCAAGATCATCGACCGCGAGACGGGAGAGCTCCTGACCCTTCGGTCGGACATCACGCCGCAGATCGCTCACCTGGTCGCCACCTCCCTGCGGTCGCTGCCCCTGCCGTTGCGGCTGTGTTATTCGGGCAGAATTTACCGTTACGTCCACACCCAGGGGCGCGTCCAGCAGGAGTTCCACCAGAGCGGCGTCGAGCTGGTTGGGTTGGAATCCCTGGAGGCGGACGCCGAGGTCATCGCCATCGCGGTCGAGGGTCTCCGCGCATGCGGGTTGAAAGGGTTCTCCCTCATCCTGACGCACATGGGTTTTCTCCGGGAGGTCCTGGAAGGGATCGAGGCCCCGGCCGATTGGATTTCGGCCTACCGGAACGCATTGGGCAGGAAGGACCTCACCTCCCTGAGACGGCTGGTGAATGGACTCGACGTCTCTTCCCGGCTTCGATCCGCATTGCTCCAGGCGCCCGAATGGGCGGGCGGTCCGGAAGTCCTGGATCGGGTCCAGCGGGCCCTGCCGGGCAGGAAGAGCAGGGAGGCGATGAAGGACCTGCGGGCCATCCTGGACATGCTGAAAGTCTATGGCGTGGCGGAAGACGTGACGTTCGACCTGAGTGAGGTCCGGGGGTTCAATTACTACACGGGGACGGTGTTTGAAGTGTTTTCTCCCCTGGCCGGATACCCCATTTGCAGCGGCGGGCGATATGATGACCTCGTTGGACGCTTTGGCGCATCCGTTCCGGCGACCGGATTCGCGATTGATGTCGGCGGTCTTTTCGAGACAATGAAACTTCAGGAGAGGGAGCCGTCGGCCCCTTTGGGCCCGGACGTTTTGCTGATCGATTTTTCCCGGCGGAAAGACCGGGCCCTCGGGCTGGCCAAAGACCTGCGAAATCGCGGCTTTCGCGTTGCGCGGGACATCATCCGCCGGACCCTTCCCGCCTCGTTGAAATTCGCCCGGGCGACGGGGTTTCGGTATGCGGTTGTCCTCGGACACAGAAAGGTCGCCGCGGAGGAGGCGCGCTTGATGGACCTGCTCCGGGCGGAGGAGACGACTGTGAAGCGAGCCGCCGTGGCCAGGACCCTCCAGGAGTGGGAGAAGAAACATGCCGACCGCAGCGGTCATCGGCGCCCAGTGGGGTGATGAGGGCAAAGGAAAAATCGTGGACCGGCTGGCCGAGGAGGCCGACCTGGTCGTCCGCTTCCAGGGGGGGGCCAACGCCGGCCACACGATCTCGGTGGAAGGCGAAGAGCGGGTTCTGCACTTGATTCCCTCGGGAATTTTTCATGAGGGGGTGCGCAGTCTTGTTGGACCGGGGGTCGTTGTGGACCCGGGGGAGCTGCTCGGCGAGGTGGAGTCTCTACGCGCGGCCGGCATCGAGGTGGAAGACCGTCTCGGTGTCAGCGGCAACGCCCACGTCATTTTCCCCTACCACCGCGCGGAAGAGGCTTGGATGGAAGCGGCCCGCGGCTCGGGCCGAATTGGGACGACGGGACGGGGAATCGGACCCGCCTACGCGGATCGCATCTCCCGGACCGGCATCCGGCTCTTCGATTTGCTGGACGTGGATCGGCTCTCCGAGAAGCTCACGCTCAGCCTCCGTCTCAAGGCCCACATCCTCGAGGGCTTGCCGGATCGGGCTGAAGATTTCGACAGGGACCGGTTGGTGGAGAACGCGTTGGCGTTGGGCGGAAGGTTGGGTCCCTACTTGGCCGACGTCGAGGACGAGTTGGCCCGGGGGGTCGAACGGGACGCCCGGATCCTCCTGGAAGGGGCGCAAGGAACCCTCCTGGACGTGGCCCACGGGACTTACCCGTTCGTGACTTCCTCACACACCATCGCGGGCGGGGCCTGCACGGGTTTGGGGATGGCCCCCAGCCGAATTCAGCATGTCCTGGCCGTCGTCAAGGCTTACTCGACGCGTGTGGGGGAGGGGCCCTTTCCCACCGAGTTGACCGGCGAAACCGGCGAGCGCCTGCGGGAGCGGGGGCGGGAGTATGGCGCGACCACCGGGCGACCGAGGCGGTGCGGCTGGCTGGACCTGATTGCGCTCGCGTACGCCGTCCGGTTGAATGGCGTCACCGGCCTCGCCGTCACCAAGTTGGACGTCCTGGACGGCATTGAGGAGTTACGCGTCTGCACCGGATACCGAATCGGAGAGACCGTGCAAGAATTCTGGCCCGTCAATTCGAGTCAGTTGCGGGAGGTCGCTCCCCGGTGCGAGACCCTGCCCGGCTGGAAGGCGAGTACGGAAGGGGCGAAGCGTGTCGAAGACCTTCCCGGCGAAGCGCGCCGTTACCTCGACCGGATATCCGAATCCTTGGGGGTCCCGCTGGATGTGGTCTCAACGGGTCCCGATCGCGGCCAGGAGGTCTGGTTCCGCCGTCCGTGGTGAACGGCGGGGAGGGGGGGGGAGAACGAATCGGAGATGCGGACGATGTTATCCGGAGGGCGGCGCGTTTTCAGAAATTCGCGGGGCGGGGCGCTTGGAGTCGCGCGCTTCCTGATGGCCGCAAGCCTGAGTGTCCCGCTTTGCGCCCTGAATGTCCGGGCCCAGGAGGCCATGCCCGGGTTCGGCGTCCCCCAACTGGTCCGCCTTGATCCGAAAGGCATCCTTCCGGTTGAAGTGGCTGTCCAAAAGGGCGCGTCGGTTATCTGGCTGAATGCGACCCGGGGATATGTGACCGTCGTCTTCTCCGAAGGCGAAGGGATCGCCGCGGCCACCCAGTCGCCCACTCGGTTTTTCCTGGCGCCGGACGGCACGTTCACGTCGAACGCCTTCGGACCCGGGGCCGTGGCGTCCCTGGCCTTCCTGACCCCCGGCCAGTACCGCTACTTTGTCTCGGGGGTCCCGGGGGACGCGGTCCGGGGCGATGGGATTTTCGGAACGGTAATCGTCAAGGACAAATGAGCGCCGCCTCCGGGTAAGGCCGGCGGCCATGTTCTTCCTGGCCGCCGTGAAGACCGGGCGCCGCGAAGAACCGCCCGGAATCGGGTCGGAGGGTGGGGGCCCCTTGCGGAGTCAACAAGGGTTCCGTCAATCCGTGCGGATGTGAAATTCGGTCAAGGTCTCTCCGTTTTGTTCATGAATCACCTCGCTTCGATCCACCCGGGCCACGAGGGGCCCCTTCTTGCACCAAGCCAGGAAACCTTCCAGGTCGCTCCCTTCGGCCAGGGCCTCGACGGAGCCGTCCGGACAGTTTCGGACCCAGCCGGTGAGACCGCGCCGGCCAGCTTCTCGGACGGCGCTCCACCGGAACCCCACGCCTTGAACACGGCCGTAGATGCGGATGCGGGCCCTCCGCACGGGGTTGTTCATGGGAGCGGCGGTTCCCCGGTTCGGGACAATCCCCGTGACATCTCCTCCAGGACGGCCGCGGTCGCGGCCGCCGGGTCATCCGCGCCGGTGATGGGGCGACCGACCACGAGGTAGTCCGCGCCGTCCGCGAGGGCGGATTCGGGGGTGGCGAACCTTTTCTGGTCCGTGGGTTTTTTCTTCTCCGCGCCCGCCGGCCGGATCCCCGGCGTGACGATCCGGAATTCGCTCCCGCAGGCGGCGCGGATGGCCCGCACCTCCCGGGGGGAGGCGACGACGCCGTCCAGCCCCGCCGCTTGGGTCAACCGGGCCAGCCGGACGACCAGGTCCTCGGCCGCGGGCGCAAACCCGACGGACTTCAGGTCCTCGGTATCCAGACTGGTCAAAACGGTGACGGCGATCAACAGCGGGGCCGGGTTGAGGCCGGCCACGGACTCGCGGGCCGCCCGCAGCAAGGCGGCGCCGCCCGAGGCGTGGACGTTGAACATGAAGACGCCCATTTCCCCCGCCTGGCGGGCGGCCAAGCCGACGGTTTGGGGGATGTCGTGAAACTTCAAGTCGAGGAAGACCTTCGCCCCCCGCCGGTGGACCGCCTCGATGGCGGCCGGGCCGCAACGGGTGAACAGGGCGCTGCCGACTTTGAAGAACCGGACCTTTCCGCGAAGCCGATCCAGCAGGTCCTCGGCCGCTTGCCGCACCGAACCCGCCCGCGAGCGCGCCCGTTCTCGGCGACGGTGGGAGAAGAGGCAGGGCAGGCTGACGTTGTCGACCAGTGACAGGTAGGGCACGAGATTGAAGACCTGAAAAATG
>JASLXW010000278.1 GCA_030740135.1 Nitrospinota bacterium | reverse complement strand
GTCACGCACCGGTATCCCATCTTGAGCTGGAGGTCCGGGATCACGGAGATCAGGTTGGCGTTGCCGCAGCGCTCGCCATAGCCGTTGATGCATCCCTGGACGTGCACGGCGCCCTGCTCGACACCGGCCAGGGTGTTGGCCACCGCCAGCTCGGAATCGTTATGAGTGTGAATCCCGATCGGCGTCGAAACGGTCCGGCGGGCGGCGGCCGTCCCGGCGACAACCTGACCCGGCAGCGATCCGCCGTTCGTGTCGCACAGAACGATGCAGTCGGCCCCCCCGGCCTCGGCCGCGCGCAGCGTATCCAGGGCGTATTCCGGGTTCAGCCGGTATCCGTCGAAGAAGTGCTCGGCGTCGTAAATCAGCTCATCGCAATGCTTCTTCAGATAGGCCGCCGAATCCCGAATCAATTCCAGGTTCTTCGGGAGAGTGGTCCGCAGGGCGCGCTGGACGTGGAAATCCCACGACTTGCCGAAGATGGTGATGACCGGGGTTTCCGCCAGGACGAGGGCCCGGATGTTGGCGTCCTTCGCGACCCGGTTGCCCGCCCGCCGGGTGCTCCCGAAGGCGGTCAGGCGCGCGTGGCGGAGCCGGAGCCGCTTCGCGGCCTCGAAGAAATCCATGTCCTTGGGGTTCGAGCCCGGCCACCCCCCTTCGATGTAGTCCATCCCCAGATCGTCCAGCTTCTCGGCGATGCGGACCTTGTCCTCGACCGAGAAGGCGATCTCCTCCCCCTGGGTCCCGTCGCGAAGGGTGCAGTCGTAGAGCGCGATCCGCCGCATCATCTGATCCCTATGAGGCGCCTTCCGGCCGGTCCTCGGGGCCTCCGGGAGACGCCGCCTCCCCATTCCCGGGCGGCGAGGAGAGCAGGGCTCTCGCCTCTACGCTTTTCTCGAGCTCGAAGACCTTGTGGAGGGTTTGGACCGCGGATTCGGCGTACTCGGCGTCCACCACGCACGACACCAGAATTTCCGACGTGCTGATCATCAGGATGTTGGTCCCGATGTCCGCGAGCGATCGAAACATCTTGGCGGCGATGCCGGAGTGGCTCTTCATCCCGATCCCCACGATCGAGACCTTGGCGATCCGGTCGTTCGTCCGGACGGCGCTCGCCCCCAATTCCCGGCGGGTGTTCTCCATGATCCTTTCCGTCAGCGCAAGGGACTCAAGCGGGACGGTGAACGAGATGTCCGCGGCCCCGTGGGACCCGACGTTCTGGACGATCATGTCCACCACGACGCCCGACTCCGCCAAGTCCCCGAAGAGCTTCCCGGCGATCCCCGGCTGGTCGTGAATCCCCTCCACGGTCACCTGGGCCTGGTTGCGGTCGCAATTGACGGCCGAAACCACGACCCGCTCCATGCCTTCATCTTCTCGGGTGACCACGGTCCCTTCCTCATCCGTGAAGGAGGATCGAACCTCGACCTCCACATCGAATTTCTTGGCGAACTCCACCGATCGGGCCTGGAGCACTTTGGCCCCGAGCCCCGCCATTTCGAGCATCTCGTCGTAGGAGACGCGGGGCAGCTTCCGCGCGTCCGGAACGATCCGGGGGTCCGCCGTGAACACCCCGGTGACGTCGGTGAAAATCTGACACCGGTCGGCATGCAGCGCGGCGGCCAGGGCGACCGCGGTCAGATCCGACCCGCCTCGGCCCAGGGTCGTCACGTCCTGGTTGTCGTCCGCCCCCTGAAAGCCGGCGACGACGGGGATGGCGCCCTTTTCGAGGACGGCCACGATCTCATCGGCCGCGATGGTCCGGATGCGCGCCGAGGTGTGGGCGCCCGTCGTCCGGATTCCGGCGCGCAATCCGGTGAACGACATGCCCGGGTGGCCCTGATCGTTCAGCGCGATGGCCAGGAGCGAGCTCGTGACCCCCTCTCCAGAGGAGAGCAGGTAGTCCATTTCCCGCTGATTCGGAAATTCGCTCAGGGCGCGGGCCATCCCGACCAGCTTGTCGGTCTCTCCGGCCATGGCCGACACCACGACCACGACGCCGTGCCCCTCGTCCGCCGTCCGGCCGACGCACTCGGCCACCTTGCGGATGCGCTCCAAGTCTCCAACCGAAGTGCCGCCGTATTTCTGAACGAGAAGCGCCAAAATCCCCACAACCCCAAAGCGGCGTCATCAAAAATCGGCGCCAATGATAACACAACCGGATTTCCGTCCCGTTGCCCTTCTCAGTTGCGTCCCATCAGGAACGGGAGGAGGTCCGCGCCGTCAGGCAGGCGAATGCTTCCCCGGACCAGGAGCCGCTCGTCATAGTGTCCGGGACGGTCCGCCTCGACGCCCGTTCCGCGGACGGCGACCGGAACCGGCGCGGCCGCGTGCTTGCCGTCCACCGGACTGGTCCGGTGATCCGCCAGAACGGCCAGGCGGTGATCCCCTAGGACCTTCAAACGATCCGCGACGGCCCCGGCAAGGGAATCGAACTGCTCGATGGCCTCGACCTTCCCGGCCGGGTCCAGGCGGTGGGCTGCGCGGTCGCCCGCGTCGCAATGGACGTACGTGACATCCCCGGTTCGAAGATAGTCCGAAACGGCGTCGGCCCAATCACCGGGGGACGAATCGGCCCCGGGGGGCTCGACCACGTCCATCCCGGCCGCACCGGCCAAGCCCTTCAGGACGGCGGCCCGCGAGAGGATTCCGCTCCGGACGCCCCAGCGCTCCCGGAACGCCCGGGTGATGGGCGCCGGGCCTCCCGCGCCGGACGCCCAGATGCTGTTGACGGCCGTCCGGCCCGAGCGCTTTCGCTCGTCGTTGCGCGGATGGATGTTGAAGAGCATCTGGGCGTTGTTGTAGACTTGGTGGAGCTTCCGGCCGGCCTCCCCTTTGGGCATTGCGTCCGCGACCTCCGCGCCCAATATCTCGTGGGGAGGCGTCAGCTCGAGATCGGCGCCGCCCCCCTTCCAAAGCATGACCCCCCGGTACTCCCCGACGTGGACGAACCGGAACTCATCATCCCCCAGGTCCTCTTCGAGGGCATCGACGAAGGGTCGCGCTTCAGCGTCGCTCCGGATGTCCGCCGTATGGTCCGCAAGGATGATCCGCTGATAGTCGGTGAATAAATGGACCAGATTGAACCGCAGGGCCAGTTGATCTTTTTCGGGGGGGATCCCGATTCCGAGCGCTTCCAGGGGTCCCCGGGCGAGGCCGCCCGGCGGCGCGTCCAGGCCGAGGAGGCTCGCCGCGGCCGACTCCGCCGCGGGCTCCCGTCCGGGCGGAACGGTCCGGATCAGCCCCGTCCGGCCCTCCGCCGCGATGCGATCCAGGTTCGGGACGTTCGCGGCCTCCAGGGGCGAGCGGTTCCCCAGAAGCTCCAGCGACTCGTCGGCCATTCCGCCTCCGATCAGGACGACAGATTTCACCGCGACCCGCCTTCGCCCGCGCCTTCCGTCCGATTCCGCCCGCCGGCGGGCTCCCCCTCCAGACCCACGCGGGCCACCACGACATCGACGTCCGCTTCCACCGTGGCCGGTTTTTCGCTCATCCGGATCACGGTGTCCGGGTCCTTCAACCCATGTCCGGTCAGGGTGCAAACCACCTCCGCGTCCCGCGGAAGCCTGCCCGCCGCGGCGTCCTTGAGGAGTCCGGCCACCGAAGCGGCCGAGGCCGGCTCGCAGAAAATCCCTTCGGCCGAGGCGAGCAGACGGTAAGCCGCCTGGATCTCCTCGTCGGACACCATGTCGATCCGCCCGCCCGATTCCTCGACGGCGGCAAGGGCCGGCTTCCAACTCGCCGGATTTCCGATCCGGATGGCCGAAGCGAAGGTCTCCGGGTTTTCCACCACGCGCCCGCGCACGATGGGGGCCGCCCCTTCCGCCTGCCATCCCCGCATCCGGGGGAGCGCGTCCGTCAACCCCCGTTCATGAAACCTCCGGTAACCCATCCAGCAGGCCGTGATGTTTCCGGCGTTGCCCACCGGGATGTAGTGGAAGTCCGGCGCCCGGCCCCCGAGCTGCTCGCACACCTCGAAGGCGGCGGTCATCTGCCCTTCCAGCCGGTGCGGGTTGAGGGAGTTGACGAGTGTGATGGGGTGTTCCCGGCAGACCGCCTTGACGAGATTCAGGGCGTCGTCGAAGCTTCCCTCGATCTGGATGACCGAGGCGGCGTGGATGATCGCCTGCGTCAGCTTGCCCAGGGCGATCTTTCCGCGCGGGATCAAGACAACGGACCGGATTCCGGCCCGGGCGGCGTAGGCGGCGGCGGACGCCGAGGTGTTGCCCGTGGAGGCGCACAAGACGGCCCGCGCCCCCTCCTCGACCGCCTTGGACACGGCAAGGGTCATCCCCCGGTCCTTGAACGACCCGGTCGGGTTCAATCCTTCCAGCTTGAGATGGACCGGCCGCGCCAGGCCCGCCCGCTCGGCGAGGCTGCCCGCGGGCACGAGCGGGGTGTTCCCCTCGTTCAGCGTGATGATCGGGGTGGCTTCCGTCACGGGGAGAAATTCGCGGTATCGCCGGATCACGCCCGGCCATGGACCGTCGCCGGTCTGGGAAGCCGCCCCGGCCTGGGAGTCCCCGCCGGAGAGAAGGCCCCGGTTGGGGGACGTCTCGCCGGGCATGGGGAGGGGGGGATCGGCGGACATCACATCTGGCCCTCGGCGGTTTCCACGCGGATGAGTATGGTGGGGGCGCTCACGAACTCCAGCCGGTCGATTTCCGAGAGCGCCGCCTGGACGTCTTTCTCGCGGGCCTCGTGGGTCATCATGACCAGGGGGACGTGATCCCTCTCCCCCTCGCGGCGGCCCTTCTGAATGACCGATTCGATGCTGATGGCGTTGCGGCCGAGGACGCCCGAGATGGCCGACAGGACGCCGGGCCGGTCCTCGACGGTGAAGCGCAGGTAATAGGACGTGACGATCTCCGAAGACGGCCGGACGGGAATCGGCTTGCGGCCCTCCGGCGCGTAGGAAAGCGGCGGCACCCTGACCCCCGCGCCCGCGACGCCGGCCAGCCTCCGGTTGCGGGCGATCTCGATGATGTCCGCCGCCACGGCCGCGCCCGTCGGCAGCGAGCCCGCCCCCTGTCCGATGAGGACGTTGGCGTCCGACTTGTTCCCCTTGATGCAGATGGCGTTGAAGACCCCGCCCACCTGGGAGATGATTTGGGATTCGGGCAGCATCGTCGGGCAGACCCGGACGTCCAGGCTGTCATTCACGCGCTTCGCCGCGACCAGGAGCTTGACGCGATAGCCCAGCTCTGCGGCGAACTCCAGGTCGACCGGCTCGATAAGGCGGATCCCCTCGATGAGAATGTCTTCCATCCGGACGGGCGTGCCGAAACAAAGGTTCGCCAGGATCGCGATCTTGTGGGCCGAATCGATCCCGTCCACGTCGAACGTGGGGTCGGCCTCGGCGAATCCCTTGGCCTGGGCCTCCTTGAGAACGGTCTCGAAATCCAGGCCCTCTTCGGTCATCTTCGTGAGAATGTAGTTGCCCGTGCCGTTGACAATCCCGAAGACCGTCTCGATGACGTTGGCCGAGAACCCCTCCTTGACCGCGCGGATGACCGGGATGGTCCCGCCCACGGCGGCCTCGAACCCGACTTCCAGGCCCATCTCCCCGGCGACGGCGAAGATCTCTTCCCCATGCTGGGCAAGGAGGGCCTTGTTGGCCGTCACCACGTGTTTTCCGGCCTTGAGCGCCCGGAGGATGAAGGTCTTGGCCGGC
>JASLXW010000277.1 GCA_030740135.1 Nitrospinota bacterium | reverse complement strand
GAGGAGTACATCAATCAAACACAGCGGAAGGACGCCGCCTGATCATGCGCCCGTCCACAACATTTGACAATATCTCGAATGGTTCCCAAGGGTCATTCTTGAAAAGCGGATATTTTCTTTTACCACAGAGAACCGGGATTTCCCAGATGACCTGCCGATTCATGCTTCTGACAAGACTGGAGTTGACCCGGTTTGGTGGAGACTGAGAAGAGAAGATCTCTTGTTTGTAATCTTTTCGGCGGAATCCAGCCAGGCCAGAAGCAAAGTGGAAAGAAATGGAAACGCGGATTAACAGTCGAATTTCGGCCGGAAGCTGTAGGAGCAACCGACCATAAGATGGCGTCCCCAGGGGGAACCGAACGCTGGTAGAAAGGTTCTCTCTCTTTGATATCCGGGGATTCGCTAAAGTGGCATAGAGAGGAAATCCCGCCCCCATGGATCGAGTTTCTGGTGCCGGAGGAGCGACACGTACCTCACTTGAACGGTTCTGGACGGAGGATTTTTGCCTGCGTGCTGGTTAGATTTCCTCATTTCTCACGAGGGAATATTCTTTGTAACACAATGTTTTTATTGTGGGAGTTCCACTCCCTCACTAGGCGGTTTTCCGTTCGGAACCCACGCTCGCTTCGTCACTCTCGCGTGGGCCCGTTTGCGGCGTCAGGCCGGAATTTTCCCGAAAACCCCCTCGCCTTTCTCAGCGTATCCGAGGGCTTCTCGCCAAACTGCCTAGCATATTCGGCGCTGAACCGGCTGAAGTGAGAAAACCCCCAGTCTAGTGCGGCGTCCGTGACCGTCATATTGGCGTCACCCGCGAGGAGAGTTTCACGTACCCGCTGCAGTCGCGTCGCTCGAAGGAAGGCCATTGGCGAATAGCCCCGGTATTTCTTGAAGGCACGGAATAGAGATCTTCCGCTGACGCCGGTCAGGAGCATGAGGCCATCCACAGTGATCGGCTCCGCCGTGTGTTCGCGAATGTACTCTTCCACTTGCTTGACAGATGCCGGCGCCGCTGCCGGTGGTCGGCGCTCGAAGCGTGCCGATTGGTTGTGGGGTTGACCGACCAGCAGGGCGGTCATCAGCGTCTCTTCCAGGTTGCTCACGAGTAGGGGCGAGTCCTGGAGGAAGTCGCCGGCATCCAGTTCGGTCACCAGGAAGTCGATCAGCCGCTTGTAGCGCGCGCCAAATCCCAAGTGGGTCTCCACACGTGGCTCAAAAACAACGGGCGTGGCGACAGGCACACCGGTCAACGCGGATAGATGATTTTCCAGTGCATTCCGTTCGATTTTCACCATGACCTGACCGCACGTGGCTCCCCAACGTCCCTGGGCCAACCGTGTTGGCGAAGTGACCATGCCCACACTTGGCGTGACCTCGCAAACCTCGCTACCGATAACGTGCTCGGTTACCCCCGTGAGAGCGAGGTGCAGCAGAAAGAATTTTTTCGGTTCTCCGGGATCAGCAAATGTATCCACCCCATAAGACTTGTAGGTGACCGCTGTCTTCGACAGCCGAGCGTTGCAGAGGCGGAATTTGAATGAATCAGCGGGACCCAGTAGTTCAATTCGGTGGTCGCCATAGACCTCCGTAGCAGCCGCGAGCGCGTCTTCCACGTTTGACGTCTCTATCACGCGGAAACGGGCGAGTGGATACTCGCAGCGCGTCCCAGCATCCCCGCGGCGGCTCTTTCCGGCCGACCGCAACGAAGCGCCGTCGGCCATGCCTCGCCTCGTCATGGCCCTGTTCCCCCTTCTGAGCCTAGCCCCTCATCTTTTTGCCCAGCGATTGTCACAATGCGGATAATCCCGTCACTGAGCGGATAGCAGAGACAACCCCCCGGTACTACTATCCATAGCTAAGGGATGATTTCCCCGTATAACATAAACACATCAGGTCGTCTACCACGCGGAGAGGTCTGGCCGCCCAGCGCGCTTCCAAACAGTCCAAATCATAAATCCGAGGAATCGCATGTCTCGATTTGAATTGTTGGAACCGGAATCCCTCGAAGAAGCCTTGGCCCTGATGGCCCGGGAGGGGGAAGATGTTCCCATCATGGCAGGTGGCGTCGCCCTCATGATCCTGATCAAACAGCGTATTGCCCGGCCCAAGCGAATCATCAGCCTGAGAAAGCTGGACGAGCTGCGGAGCTTATCCTCTGAAAATGGGACAAGGCTGCGCATTGGGGCGCTGGTCACGCATCGGGCCATTGAGACCTCTCCCGTTGTTCAGGAAAAATTTTCTGTCTTCGCGGAGACGGAGCACCACGTGGCGAACGTCCGCATCCGCAATATGGGAACGATCGGCGGAGAACTCAGCCACGGAGATCCCCATTCGGACCCGGCTCCGGTCTTAGTGGGCCTGGGGGCATCCATTCACTGCATTGGGCCGGGCGATGTGTCCAGTGAGCGGACAATTCCGATGGACCAGTTCTTCGTGGATTACATGGAGACGGCTTTGCGGCCCGGCGAGCTGCTCGCGGAAATCATCGTTCCAGAGATACCGGAAGGCCTTCGAGCGACCTATCTCAAACACGCAACGTCAACGTCCACCGACTGGCCCGCCTTGGGCGTCGCCGCTTTCGGCCAAGCGGGCGAAGAGGGTCAAATGAAGGATGTCCGAATCGTCGTGGGGTCGGTGGAATCCACGGCCCGAGAGATCCCGGGGGTGAGCGATCTGACTGCCGGAAAATCAGGCGGGCCCGGCCTCTTTCGGGAGGTCGGCGAATACGTCACTTCCCAGGTGGAGCCCATCGACGATGGCCGGGCCTCGCCCTGGTACAAGAAAGAGTTGATCAAGGTCTATGTCCGCCGCGCCTTGGAGCGGATCTGGACGGCGCAATAGGAGACGGGCCGTGGGAAACGGAAACCAGGGATTATCGGTCATAGGGACCTCGCCGCCACGGTTGGACGGGGTCGAGAAGGTCCGGGGTCTCAGCCCCTATTCCATCAACGTCCAAGTGGCCGGCATGATTCACGCGAAGGTGCTGCGAAGCCATTTCCCTCACGCCCGGCTCCTGAAAGTGGACGCTTCGCGCGCCGAGCGGCTCCCGGGAGTGGTCGCCATCCTGACGCGGGATGACCTGATCGGCCGCGACGACGTCAACCTTTACTATGGAACCGCCATGCTGGACCAGACCATCGTGGCCACTGACAAGGTGCGCTACGTGGGAGACCCGGTGGCGGCTGTGGCGGCAAGGGACGTGGAAACGGCCGAAGAGGCCTTGGAGCTGATTGAGGTCGAGTACGAGGAACTCCCCGCCGTCTTCGATAGCCGCGAGGCTGCCGCCGAAGGCGCGCCGATTCTCCACGACGAGATGCGGATGCCGGACAAAAGCTTCAAGGACCTGGCGAGTCTGAACCTCCGTCCGGAAACGAACATCTGCAACCATTTCAAGCTGCGTCATGGAGATATCGAACAGGGGTTTCGGGAATCGGATCACATCTTCGAGAGCAACCATTACACGCCCATTAGCCAGCACATGGCCATGGAGCCGCACGTGGCCATCGCCCAGTGGGACCATCACGGAAAACTCACGATGTGGGACGGTACTCAGAACCCGTTCACCATACGAACCCTGCTCTCCGACTTGTTCAAAATTCCTGTGACCAAGGTGCGGATCATCGTGCCTCACCTGGGTTCGGGATATGGCAGCAAGACCTACCCCAAGATCGAACCATTGGTCGCGATGATGGCGAAGAAGGCCCAACGGCCTGTTCGCCTCGAACTGACCCGTGAAGAGGTCTTTCTTTCGGTGACGAGGAATGGGGCGTGGGTCAACCTCAAGACCGGCGTCAAGAGCGATGGCCGTCTGCACGCTCGCCAGCCCACCATTTACTGGGACACCGGGGCCTATTCGGATGTTTCACCCCGAGTGGTCAAGAACGCGGGGTATGTCTCGGGCGGCCCCTATGTCATCCCCCACGTTCACGTGGATTCTTACTGCGTCTATACGAACAAGCCGCCCGGTGGGGCCTATCGGGGATACGGCGTCCCCAAAGTGGCGTTGGCCTACGACTGCCAAATGGATGAAATCGCAGAGGCCCTGGGGCTGGACCCCCTGGAGATTCGACTGAAGAACGCCGTTGAGGAGGGTTCCATGTACCACACCGGCTCCCGGCTTCACAGCGTCGGCCTCAGGGAATGCTTGAAGAAGGCGGCGGAGGCCATCCGTTGGGGAGAACCCAGTGAGCCCGCCCCGCCGGGGAAAGCCCGGGGCAAAGGCATTGCGTGCATGATCAAGAGCACCCTCACGCCCTCGACCTCTTCGGCGTCCGTCAAAGTGAACGAGGATGGAACGGTGACCCTCCTGTCGAGCACCATCGAGATGGGCCAGGGGGCGGATACCGTCTTGTCGCAGGTCGTTTCCGAGGAGCTGGGCGTTCCGCTGCACTCCATCAGCCGTGCGATGCCCGACACCGACTCGACCCCGTACGACATCACCACCAGCAGCAGCCGCTCCACCTTCCACATGGGCGAGGCCGTCCGCCGGGCGGCCATTGACGCCCGCGATCAGCTCTTCGAGTTTGCTGCCGATATGCTAGAGGTGAGCCCCCAGGGCCTGGTGGCTGCAGATGGGCGGATCGCGGTGCAGGGAAACCCGCAGCGGAGCCTGGACCTCGGCGAGGTGATTCGGGAGAAGTTCAATACCAAGGGGGGCAATGTCCTGGGTCAAGGGACGATCATCACCCAAGGCGGAAAGCTCGACAAAGAGACGGGTCAGGCCGAGATCACGGCGGTTTTCTGGTTCGTCGGGGCCTGCGCCGCAGAGGTGGAGGTGGATACGGAAACCGGAGAGGTGACGGTTCTCAATTTCGCCCCGGTAGCGGATGTCGGACGGGCTCTCCACCCCGTCCACTGCCTGGGGCAGATTGGGGGCGCCGCCGCCCAAGGAATCGGGCAGACTTTCTATGAGGAGCTCAAATTCGACAACGGCCAGCCCGTGAATCCGAACCTCTTGAATTATTCGATGGTGTCATTCCAGGAGGCACCTGACCAAGTGACGCCCATTTTCGTGGAGGTTCCCCATAAGGACGGACCTTACGGGGCCAAAGGCGCGGGAGAGTCGACCATCGCCCCCACCCCTCCGGCCATTGCCAACGCGATTTACGACGCTGTCGGGGTGAGACCCACCCAGATACCGTTCACCCCGGAAATGATCTTGCGTTTACTTCAGGAGGAAAAAGGAGAGAAGGTTCCATGAGCAGCCGGCCGCTGAAACTGTCAGTCAACGGGAAGGGCTGCGAGCTTACCGTGCCCGATCACAGGACATTGGCGGATGTCCTGCGCCACGATCTCGGTCTCATCGCAACCAAAGAGACCTGTGGGCTGGGTGCTTGTGGAGCTTGCACCGTCCTGCTCAACGGCGAGCCGATTGCGTCGTGCGTCGCCCTTGCTCGATATGCCGAGGGCAAAGAGGTCACGACCTTGGAGGGGATCTCATCGCCGGAGGAGCTCCATCCCCTCCAGAAGTCGTTTCTGGCGCACAATGCCTTTCAGTGTGCGTTCTGCACCCCCGGAATGATCATGATGGCCTGTGGGTTTTTGAAAGAGAATCCTAAGCCCTCCGAGGCCGAGATTCGGGATTACATGGCCGGGAACATCTGTCGCTGCACCACCTATCAGGAAATCATCCGGGCCATCCAGAATGCCCACCGTTTCACCTAAATGAAAACACAGGGT
>JASLXW010000276.1 GCA_030740135.1 Nitrospinota bacterium | reverse complement strand
AGCTTGCGCGGGCACCAGTACTCCCTCTCGTGCATTTTTCTGGTGTTTACACCCTCTATGAACCTGAAAACGGTGCTGTCCCAGAAGGGTCTCACATAAGGGCATTTTCCTCCTTTAGGTCTATGGGAAAATATCTTAATATTTACCAAGTCCAACAATTTCTCAGGTGATTGGCACACCCGGCTGAAAGGGGAAACGGCCATGAGACGCTGGCTGATGCGGGCTGTTCTTCTGGGGTTGACGATCACTTTGGGATGGTCATCTCCCTGACCTGCCCCCCTAAAACTGGACCGGTTTCAGGGGGCAGGTCAAAATTTCTGTGTGCCGTTGAATCGCCGTCGGGTGAAGGCCGGGGTCCAGTTCGTTCGGGACCCGGACAGGCCCTGGGAAAACTCAAAACGGAGGCCCCTTCGTTCATATGTCTTGAACCCATACACCTCCTTGACACATCGGATACGTTCAAAGTAGGTTTTACGGAATGTCTTTGCCGTTCCAGAGGCGATTTGGGGTCTCCTGAGAATCTCTGCCCGAATCGCTCCGCGCGGTTTTTTGTCCCCCGAGGGATTTTTGAATAATCAATCCAATTTCTAAAGAAACCGTCATCGGGATCGACGTGGGGGGCACGTTCACCGATCTGGTGGGTTTGGATCCCGGGTCCGGGGACCTCAAAGTTCTCAAGGTCTTCTCCACGCCCGACGACCAGGCCCGCGGCCTCCTGCACGGACTGGCGAATCTCGGAATTCCGATCGACGCCATCGGAATGGTGGTCCACGGCTCCACCGTGGCGACCAACGCCGTCCTCGAGCGCAAGGGCGCCAAAGTCGGACTCCTGACCACGAAGGGCTTTCGGGACATCCTCGAGATCCGCCGCCGGGACCGGCATCACGACTACGGCCTGAAGGGCGATTTCAAACCGCTCGTTCCAAGGGATCTCCGCTTGGAGGTGGACGAGCGGAGCGACGAGAAGGGCAACATCCTTACGCCGGTCGATCCGCAAGAGATCGAGCGGCTCGGCAGGCGACTGCTCGATGAGGGCTGCGAAGCCGTCGTCGTCAGCTTCCTTCATTGCTACGCCAACCCGGCCAACGAACAGAAGGCCAAGGAGGTCCTGGTCTCCTTCTGGCCCAACGATTACATCGAGCTGACCTCCGAGGTCCTGCCCGAATTCCGGGAGTTCGAGCGCACGAGCACGACGGTCGTGAACGCGTACGTCCGTCCCCTGGTCTCCCGCTACCTGCGCTCGGTTCGGGGGCAGCTCCGCGAGGACGGCTTTGACCGGGACATCGTGATGATCCAGAGCAACGGGGGCGGGATGAGCCTGGAGGCGGCCGAGCGCTACTCGGTCAACACCGTCCTGTCGGGTCCGGCGGCGGGAGCCATCGCGGCGGCGTACATCGCCTCCCAAGCGGGTCACGCCGAGGTGATCTCGGGCGACATGGGCGGCACCTCCTTCGACGCCTGCCTCATCCGCGGCGGCCGGCCCGAGGTGGGCTCCGACCGGGCCCTGGAGTTCGGCATCCCGGTGCGCATCTCGATGATCGACATCCGCACCATCGGCGCGGGCGGCGGCTCCATCGCCTGGGTCGATTCCGGCGGGTTGCTGGAGATCGGCCCCCACAGCGCCGGGGCGGTCCCCGGACCCGTCTGCTACGGCCGGGGCGGGAGCGAGCCCACGGTCACCGACGCGAATCTCGTCCTGGGCCGGATCAATCCCGAATACTCCATCGCCCGGGAGGAGGGATTCACCCTCGACCTGGAATCCGCCCGGCGGGCGATAGAGGAGAAGGTCGCGACGCCCCTCGGCCTCAGGGTCGAGGCGGCGGCGGAGGCCGTCATCCAGGTCGCCAACGTCAAGATGGCCAACGCCCTGCGGGTCGTGAGCATCGAGAAGGGCCACGACCCCCGGGAGTTCGCCCAGGTCGGATTCGGGGGGGCGGGACCCTTGCACGCCGCGGCCCTGGCCCGGGAGCTGGGGATCCGGCACACCTTGATCCCGCACCTGCCGGGCGTGACCTCCGCGATGGGGTGCATCCTGGCCGACATGCGCCACGACTGGGTCCAAACGCTGAACGTCGCCCTGGACGACATCGATATCGGGGACATTCACGGTATCTTCGAGGACCATGTGCGAAGGGGCGAAGAGGTGCTGGCGAGCGCGAGCACCTACGTCGAAGGCGCCGTCCACCTGTTCGAGGCCGACATGCAGTTCTCCGGCCAGACCCACACCGTCCGGGTTCCGCTCGCGTCCGGCCGGCCCGCGGCGGAGGAGATGCGCGCGAATTTCCTGAAGGCGTACACGGGCCGGTACGGCGACGTCCTCGTGGCTACGGCCGTGATGGTGGTGAACCTTCGCACGGCGGTCATCGGCGTCCGGCCCAAGGTGGACTTCAGCTCCCTGCTGGACAGGGTCGGGGGCGATCCCTTTAAAGGGGAGCGGCGGGTCTACTTCGGCCGGCAGTGGTATGAAAGTCCCACGTACGAGCGGCGTCGCCTGCCCGTCGGTTTCCGCGGGGACGGCCCGGCCGTCATCGAGCAGGCGGACGCCACGGTGTTCGTGGAGCCCGGGATGGCCTGGTCCGTGGATGAGTGGGGCAACATCCTTCTGGAGGTCGATTAATCATGGCCGTGGATCCCGTTACACTGGCCGTCGTCAAGGCGAGCTTGGAGTTCACCGCCGATGAGATGGACACCGCCATGATCAAGACGTCCTTCTCCCCCGTTATCGCCGAGGGCCACGACCGGGCCAACGGCATCTATGACGGCGTGACGGGCGAGGTCATCGCCCAGGGGGACGACGCCCTGCCCATCTTCGTCGGGGCCATGCAGTTCACCGTCCAGGCCACCCTCAAGGTGGTCGATGATTTCAAGCCGGGCGACATCTTCATGGTGAACGACCCCTACACCGGCGGGACGCACCTGATGGACGTCTCCCTCCTGAAGCCCTTTTATTATGAGGGGAAGATTTTCGCGTGGCTGGCGAACACCGGCCACTGGCCCGACATCGGCGGCTCGGTTCCGGGGGGGTTCGTGAGCGACGCGACGGAGATCTTCCAGGAGGGCCTGCGCCTTCCGCCGGTCCGGCTGTTCCGCGAAGGGGTGATGAACGAGGACATCTGGAACCTGGTCCTGGCCAATATCCGCGTCCCGGAAGAGCGCACGGGCGACATCACCGCGGCCGTCAACGCGCTTCACGTGGGCGAGGTCCGCCTTCGCGGCATCCTTGAGAAGTACGGTCTGGAGACGGTCCGGGCGTGCATCGACGAGATGAAGGTCCATTCCGAAAAGATGATCCGGGCCCACATCGAAGCCATCCCCGACGGCGTTTATACCTTCGAGGATTACATGGACAGCGACGGGGTGACGAACGAGCCCTTGACCATCCACTGCGACATGACGGTCAAAGGGTCCGACATGCACCTGAACTTCAGCCGGTCCAGCCCGCCGTGCAAGGGGCCGACCTCGAGCGTGCTGTCCAACACCATCGCGGCCTTCTGCGTGGCCATCAAGCACGTTTTCACCGACGTGCCCGTGAACTCGGGGCTGTTCGTCCCCTTCACCTTCGACGTCCCGGACACCACCTTCCTCAACTCGAAGTTTCCCAAGCCCTGCGCGGCCTGCACCGCCGAGGTCGGCCAGCGGGTGGTGGATGTGGTCTTCGGGTGCCTGGCCCAGGCCATTCCCGACAAGCTCTTCGGGGCCCCCTTCTCCACGAACAACGATCTCGTCGTGGGCGGGCATGACCCGGAGACCGGGAAGGACTACGTGATTTACATCTATCAGGGGGGCGGGTACGGCGGCTCGATGGTCTCGGAGGGCCTGACCAACGGGGCGTCGACGATCGGAATCTCCCGGGTCCCGCCGGCGGAGCTCTACGAGCAGCGCTATCCCTTCCGCGTGAAGCACTTCGAGCTCTTCGAGGACTCGGCGGGATCGGGCCGGCACCGGGGCGGGTTCGGCACCTCGTACAAGTTCGAGCTCCTGCGGGGTGAGGGCGTTTGCTCGGTCATCGGCGACCGGGGGAAGTTTCCGCCCTTCGGCATCCTGGGGGGGAAGCCCGCGCGCCTCAGCGAAATCATCTTTACCCTGGACGGCAAGGAGCACCGGCCCGAGCACGTGACGAAAGACGCCCGGGTGCGCCTGAAACCGGGCGACACCATCGAGGTGCACTCCCCCGGCGGGGGCGGGTACGGCGACCCCCTCGAACGGAATCTTGAATGGGTGCAGGAGGACGTGCGGAGCGGGCGCGTTTACCGCGAGACGGCGGAGCGGGATTACGGTGCGGTTTTTCTGGGGGACTCCACCGCCTTGGACATCCCGGCCACCGAGGCCCGGCGGAAGAAGCTGGCGTCAAAATGAGCTGAGGACGGCGCTGGCCGGCTGCGTTAGGTCCAGCCTGAAACGTTATAACGCACGAATTTTTTCGCGATTCGCCGACAATCTCTCCCCCGGGCGATTTGTGCCGAAGTGATAACGGCAAGTTGCATGACCGCCGCCACCGACAAGTCAAACCCGCCCCCCAGGATGACGATGGCCTGGCCGATGCTGACAATGCCCAGGGCGGAGCCCTGCCTCAGAACGTTGAAGATGTTGGCGGGTTGGTAAAAAGCGGGAGAGACGATCGCGGCGGCTAGCAGCACCAGCGCCAGTGCGACGACAACCCCCCCGCGTTGTAGGAGGTCCCCCACCGAAAGCGGACGGACCCTCAGGCCTCCAGGTTGTATAGATCCTCTCGCAAGGTCTTCAGCCATTTGGGCCGGAATTCCCCATTATAAATCCGAACAGACCCATACCTGCCACTCGTTGCTGTTTAGCCCGATTAGACCCCTCTCTACCGGACCTGTCAACTCCATTTCGGGCTCCTGAAACCCGCATGACGTGCCCCTATCGGGTGTGCATAGTCTGTGTCTTTTTGTATTGACAACTGAAATTTTAACAGGTTCCCGGACCAAGGGAAGCCCGGACTTATGGGCAGGCCCAGGCGAGTCACGCTTGAGGCGGTCGGGGTAAGGGAGAAAAAATCGGCCCCTACCCTTGAAAAACCGGGGATTCCGCCCCGAAATCGGTGTTTTTGAGGTTTGTCCTGAAAACTGAAGGCACCGTTAAAAGACCCACGATAATAAACAAGACCCTAGTCCCTAACACTTTTACCCTTTGAATCTTGCTCTGATCAAAGGTACACTTCGAAAAAACCAATATCTCGGTCATCCAGTGTGACGCGGCCTGTCGGCCCCTGGAGGGGATCTTGGCAGACATTAAGCCTCCGAACCAGAATGCGCTCCGAACCCAGATTCGGACCGAGATCGGGACTTTTCGAAAAAAGCTCCTCGATCTCGGTCTGCGCAATCCTCTGTTGTCGTTCTCCCATCGCGAACCCTCTTCGAGACATTTCCGCATTATTGACGAGCTTCCCGATCAAGTTTTTGGCGGTCTTCTTAATGGCACCGAGTTTGGAATTCTTCCTCTGTCAGTTCCGCAGACGCAACCAGACGACGAGGACACCGAAGAGTTTCAGGCGGCCCTTGCGGACTTAAAGGACAACGATCCCGTATATCTTGACTCGCTTGCATCCCTGGAGCGGCAGAGGGCTTCCAGCTCGGAGTTCGAGACGCTTGAACGCCGAGCGCGCGATCGGGTGCGCTTGGATCTCGGAATTGAGCGATGGACGCCAGAATCCGATCTGTCACCAGAAGATCTGGCACGTCGTCGAGGGCTCAA
>JASLXW010000275.1 GCA_030740135.1 Nitrospinota bacterium | reverse complement strand
CCTGGACTCCGGGAGATCGAGCGTTCGAGGAAAACCTGGGCGTCCTCGCGAGGAAAGTCATCCGGGTGGACCCCCATCCGCCCGCCTCATCCCGCCCCGTCCATGCCGTGGATTACCTTCTGGCGAGCCTGAAGCCCTTGGGCGCGATCCCGTCGTCGGGCGGCCCGGAAGCCCCTGAGATTCGTCCGACGGCCGAAAATCTCGGCGATGCGCGCCGTTTGTTGAGCCGGTTGGGGATCGGGGCGGACGACCCGTATTTCGTCCTCCACCCGGGAAGCGGCGGACGGTGGAAGCGCTGGCCGCCGTCCAGTTTCGTCCGCCTCGCGGAGGCCCTGGCGGCCGAGGGAGACGTGGTCTGGCTCCTCGGTCCGGCCGAAGAAGAGACGGGAAAGGCGGTGCGGCGATTGACGCGCGGGGCCTCTTTGAGAATCCTGCAATCCCCTCCCCTGCCGGCCCTCGCCGGGGTGCTCGGGAGGGCGGGGGGTTACGTGGGAAGCGACTCGGGCGTCACGCACCTGGCCGCCGCCTGCGGCGCGAACACCGTCGCCCTGTTCGGCCCGACGCAACCGGCGGTTTGGGGACCGCGTGGCGAGCGCGTGGCGATCCTCCGCCGCCACGCCGGCTGCGCCGCGTGCGCCCGGGGCGAGCGGGCCGGCCACACCTGTTTGGCGGCCATCGACGTGGAGGAGGCGCTCGAAGCGGTTCTCGGCGGCGGCCTTCGCTGAGGACCGGCCCCCCCCGGGGCGCGGCCGATCATCGATCCGGCCGACGACCGGGGACGCACCAACGCCTCGCGCAATATTCCACGACCTCCAGGGCGCCCGCGCGGGAGCGCAGGGCATCGAGATCCGCCCGCCCGAAAAGACCCCGGCGAGCGGCGTACAGAAGGCCGAGGTAAACGTTGGCGTACGCGAACCTTTGCCTGGCCGCCTTTTGAAACCAGTGGATGGCCTGGTCCAGATCCCTCGGCACACCCAGACCGGCGGCATACATGAAGCCGAGGTGATATTGGGCCCGCGCGTCACCCCGGTTGACGGCCACCTTCCGGAACCACTTCGCCGCCTCGCGGTAATCCCTCGGCACGCCGCGGCCATTGGCGTACATGCGGCCCAGATCCACCTGGGCCCCACTCTCCCCCTTCCCGGCGGCCCTGCGGTACCATTTCACCGCCGCGGTGAAGTCCCGCCGCACCGCCCACCCGTTTTCGTACATCAAGCCGATGCGTCCTTCGGCGGCGGCGTGCCCCTTGCGGGCCGCCTTTCGATACCACCGCAACGCCAACGCATGGTCCCGCGGCAGGCCTTCGCCTCCGTGATACATGTGTCCCAATTGAAACTCCGCCCCGGCGACCCCCTTCTCCGCGACTTTTCGGACCCACTTGGCCGCTTCCCGATAGTCCTGCGGCACGCCCAGGCCGATGTGGTAAAGACTCGAGAGCCGGAGCTGGGCGTTGATGTGCCCCTGCTCCGCCGCCAATCGGTACCACTTGGCCCCTTCGGCATAATCCTGGGGCGCGCCCTGACCTTCGGCGAGTATGAAGCCGATTCGATGTTGGGCGCCGACGTGCCCCCGCTCCGCCGCTTTCCGATACCAGCGGGCCGCCATGACCATGTCTTTCCGCACGCCTTGTCCCCGATAGTGCAGCTCACCGAGGTGAAATTGGGCTTCGGCGCTTCCCGACTCGGCCAAAGGCGTCAACCCCGAGAGGGCGGCTTCGTAGTCGCCCCGCCGGAGGGCCTCCAGTCCGGCTTTCAGGTCCGCACGCGCCGGGACGGCCGCCAGTAGAAGGACCATCCCGCCAAGCACGGCTTGCCTCATATCGTCCGCCTCCACCGTGGCGGGATCCGCGCACCTTGCGAAATCCGTATAACGGGGATGCCCACCGGAATTTTCACTTCGGCCTCCCATGCCCCGGCTGGAGTCCATCCTCCGTCACGCCGTAATTCAGACCCCCTTCCGGGTTCGACCGCACACCATACGCCCGCCGGAAAAGAAATGCACCCGACGGGAAAATCCCCTTGACGGAATCTCGTAAGACACCTATACTTAACCAAGTGGTTAACTATACGCGGGACAATCTGAACACCACGTTTTCGGCGCTGGCCGACCCGACCCGGCGGGCCATCCTCGCGCGGCTGGCGCGCGGGGAGTC
The DNA here is from genome assembly GCA_030740135.1 of Nitrospinota bacterium. Next base: position 3,571 of record JASLXW010000275.1, on the reverse strand, counting down.
GACGGTGACGGCGCTGGCCCGGCCGTTCAAGATGTCGCTTCCCGCCATCTCTAAACACCTACGGGTGCTGGAGACGGCGGGCCTGTTATCGCGGGAGCGGGACGGCCGGATTCACCGCTGCCGGTTGAACGCGAAGCCCCTGAAAGACGCGGACGATTGGATTCGCCGTTACAGCCGATTCTGGGAGAAGCGTCTGGACGCGCTGGCCGAATACCTGGAAACCACCCGAGACGAGGAGGGGGGGGTGGCGCAATGGCCCGAGGACAAGCCGCCCGCGAAGCCGCAGTCTCCATCCAACGGACGTTCCCGGTCCCAAGGGAAATGATCTTCCGGGCGTGGACGGAGCCGGAAGAGATGAGGAAATGGCTCGGAGGCGGCGGCGACTTCACGGTTCCGGCCGCGGAGCTGGATCTCCGCGTCGGTGGAAGATTTCGCGTCGCGATGAAGTCGGAGGACGGCGGGCTGCACGTCGCGGCCGGCGAGTGCAAGGAGGTCCGGCCTCCGGAATGGACGTCGGCGAGACCCTCGTCACGGTCGAGTTTCGGGGGGAAGGCGATCAGACCGAAATCTCGGTCACGCACGCGCTCCTTCCCACGGAGGAAGCGCGCCAGGCCCACGCCGACGGCTGGAACGGCTCGTTGGGCCGGCTCGATCAGGTTCTGTAACGGGAGGCCGGAAAGGCCGTCGAGGTGAGTTTCCTGCATCGCGCGTAATCCCCCCCCCGGCGCCGCACCCCTTCATCGGGACGGCGCGAGGGCCGTCTCCCTGTGCCCCCCGGGGCCGCCCGCCCGCATTCGGGGAATGGACTCCGCCGCAAAGCGAGCGCCTCCCATGAGGGACGAAACATTCAGCCGGTTTGTCCCGGACCAGTTGGATGGGATGAACGATGTCCACGCCCGTCCCATGTTCGGCGGGTTCGGGCTCTACCGGGGAGAGACCTTCTTCGGCCTGATCTCATCCAACGGCCGGCTTTACTTCAAGACCGACTCGGTCACGCGGGAAGAATACGTCGCCCAGGGCATGGGGCCGTTCCGGGCAAACGAAAGGTTGACGCTCAAGAGCTACTACGAGGCGCCCGCCGATGTCCTGGAAGACCCGGACCGTCTGGCCGAATGGGCGGAAAAAGCCGTGGAAATCCAGTGGTCGGAGGGATGCAAATCCGCACGGCCGCGAAACACCAAGCGCAAAAAGAAAAAATCCCGGTGAACCGGCGACTTCCGATTCATCGGGATTCCCGGCCGGATCATCAAGCCGGGGAGCCTACTTCGGGGTAACCCCCTTCGGCCCCGGCCCGCGTCCGGACTCAGCTTTCCGCCAACAGCCTCTCGATCATCGCCTCCGTCGCCGCGTGATCCCCCTCGCCGATCCGGAAGGAGCGGACAACCCCCTTCTTATCGACGAGGTACCGGGTCGGCCAGTACCGGTTCCGGTAGGCCTTCCAGTTCGCGAAGTCGTTATCGAGGCAGACCGGATACTCCACGCCCAGTTTCTTGGCCGCGCGCCGGACGTTTTCGGCCTTCTTCTCGTGGCTGAACTCGGGGGCGTGATTGCCGATGATCACCAAACCGCGTTTCGCGTATTGCTTATGCCAAGCCGCCAACTGCGGGATCTCATTCCGGCAGTTGATTCACCCGAAGGTCCACATCTCGACCAGAACGACCTTTCCCCGAAGCGAGGACCATTCGATGGGGGCGGAGTTGATCCACGTCCCGCTCCGGATGGGCGGCGCCGGCCGGCCGACCAGAGATTCGGCGGAAACACCGCACCCAGGTCGGGGACAGAAACCACAACGTCAGAGCGAGGCCGATGATCCCGGCCACCCACCAGAGTCTTCGATTTGAGGTCTTCATGGGACTTCCTCCAGGACATGCGCCACGTTCAACATGGAACGCAATCCGGCCGACCGCAAGGCATTCTTCCACACGCCCGGATTCGTGATGTCCTGGTCCTGTCTGGAAAATGTAAATTTCCGGTTGACCCGGGGAAATCTCAAGGGCCGGGAACGGACCGCTCGAAACGCGCGGCGACGAGGTCCGCCGACACCGCGTCGTTTCCGTGTGCATGGTCCGCCAACAACTCCTTCAGTTGGACCATGAAGTCGTCCAGGTCCTTGAACGACCGGTAAACGGACGCGAAGCGCACGTACGCCACATGGTCCACGTCCCGGAGCTCGGCCATGACCCGCTCGCCGATCACCTCGCTGGGGATCTCTTTCTCCCCCAATTCGAGGATGTGCCGCCCGACCCGGTCGACCATCGCCTCCTGGACGTCCGCGCTCACCGGGCGCTTCTCCAGGGCTTTCTGGATTCCGGCCAGGACTTTGCCGCGGTCGAACGGCTCGCGCCGGCCGTCCTTTTTCACCAGAAGCGGGTAGACCTCTTCCAGGCGCTCATACGTCGTGAAGCGCCGCTCGCAGCTCTCACATTCGCGGCGGCGGCGGATGGCGCCGGCGTCCTTGGTCAGGCGCGAGTCGATGACCTTCGTTCCCGTCGAGCCGCACGATGGACATTTCATGAGAGAAACCTCCCGGGGAGGGCTCAGGCCGAGGCCGGGCTTCCCGCATAGAGGGAAAACCTTCCGCAGAGCTCCCGGACGCCCTCGCGGATCTTGGCCTGCAAGTCGGTGTTCTCCACGTCACCCAAAATCTCCGAGATCCACCGGCCAATCCGGCGCATCTCCTCTTCCCCCATCCCCCGGGTCGTCACGGCGGGCGTCCCGATCCGGACCCCGCTGGCCACGAAGGGGGAGCGCTCGTCAAACGGCACGGCGTTCCGGTTCGCCGTGATCCCGGCCGCTTCCAGGGCAAGCTGGGCGGTCTTCCCGTCCACGGGACTTTTGCGCAAATCGACGAGCATGAGATGGTTGTCCGTCCCCCCCGAGATGAGCGGGGTTCCACTCGAAAGCAGGGCGTCGGCCAGCGCCGCGGCGTTGCGCACGACCTTCTTCTGATAGTCCCGGAACGCCTCCGTCGCCGCCTCTTTGAAGGCCACCGCCTTGGCCGCGATGACGTGCATCAGAGGGCCTCCCTGAAGGTACGGAAAGACCTTCTTGTTCAGCGCCTTCGCGGTCTCCTCATCGTTTGTCAGCACAAACCCGCCGCGCGGTCCGCGCAGCGTCTTGTGCGTCGTGGCGGCGACAACGTCGGCATGGGGAACCGGATTGGGATGCACCCCCGCCGCGATCAGGCCGGCGATGTGGGCCATGTCGACCATGACCTTCGCGCCTACCTCATCGGCGATCTCCCGGAACCGCTCAAACTCGATCGCGCGCGGATAGGCGCTCGCCCCGACGACGATCATCGCCGGACGGTGTTCCCGCGCCTTGGAGCGAACGTCGTCGAAGTCGATCCGCTCGGTCTTTGCGTCCACGCCGTAAGCGACAACGTTGAACAGGCCCCCGGAAATGCTGACGGGGCTTCCATGAGTCAGGTGGCCTCCGTGGGCCAGGTTCATGCCGAGGATGGTGTCGCCCGGACGGATGCAGGCCAGGTACCCGGCCGTCACCGCCTGCGTCCCCGAATGGGGCTGAACGTTGGCATGGGCGGCGCCGAACAGGACCTTGACCCGTTCGC
>JASLXW010000274.1:263-5751 GCA_030740135.1 Nitrospinota bacterium | reverse complement strand
TGACGCGAAAGAATGTTTGCCGCATTTTCAGCAATCGATCCTCTCAGGGAAGACGAAAAGAGAAGGCCCGGGAGGATTTTCCTTCCCGGGCCTTCTTTTTATCAGAATCCAGCCGAATTCGACAACCGATTGCCGATAACTACTTCTTGGCCGCGCAAGGATTGCAGGGGTTGGCCTTATTGTGGTAACCCGCGTCACTCACTCCGAGACCCGCGACGAACAGGACCGCGACCGCCGCCACCAGGAAACTACACAACAGCTTTTTCATGTTCCCTTCTCCCTCTCGCTTTGTAATGGTTCCCACTTGGAAGACAAAGATTAACCGTCCGGATCACTCGGCTGCCGGATTGAGGACTTCCCCGGAGACTCGACTTCCATCCCCCTCCCCTGGATTCAAACACCGCTACTTCTTCTGATAACCAAAAAAAAGATGAGAAATGTCATGGATTGTTGAGACCGTCTAAATTTTTCTTCCGCCGGCCTTGCCCGGCCTGAGCGCAAAGTCATGCCTCAGCCCCTTCGGGACCGCGCGTTCTCATCCGGAGGCTGATATACTGGCGACGAAACCATCACCCGAATCCGACCCGAGAACCTTTGAACACTCCCCTCGGCCGGGCCCCCCGGATTGCACGCCCATCGATTCACGCGGAGGAGCCGAACCCGTGTCGGAAAACCAACCCAAAGACCCCGGCGGCTACACCGAACACAAAGCGCTCAGCGCCGACCAGGACTCGCTGCCCTTCGCGGTCATCACGGTCAGCGATACGCGCACCGAGGAAACCGACAAGAGCGGAAAACTCATCCGGGACATGCTGACGGAAAAGGGCCACCGGATCGCCCGGCGCCGCATCGTCAAAGACGACCCCGATGCGATGAGGGAGGAGCTCGAGGCCTGCCTCTCCGATCCGGACATCCGAATTGTCATCTCCAACGGGGGGACCGGCGTGGCGCGGCGGGACGGGACCTTCGAGGTCGTCACCTCCTTCCTGGAAAAAACCCTCTCCGGCTTCGGGGAGATCTTCCGCATGCTGAGCTACGGCGACATCGGGGCGGGGGCGATCATGAGCCGGGCCACGGCGGGGATCGCCCGGGGCAAAGTCGTCTTCGCCATCCCGGGCTCCTCGGGCGCCGTCCGCCTCGCCATGGAGAAGCTGATCCTGGAAGAGGCCGGCCACATCTATTGGGAGATCACCAAGTAGGAACGCGGCGCGAAATCAAATTGACGGTTCACGAAATGCGGATGAGAAGACCCTGCGGGGGCCATGGAAGCCGAGGGCGGCCAAGATGCGTGTCCAGGTGGACGCCATCGCCGTGCTTCAGGATGGGAGTGCGAGGGTGATTCAACCGTCATCCATCACGCCGTTGCGCAACGGCGGTGCTCCACTCGCGGTTCATCCGGCGTGAGGGGTCCTACTTGCTGATCGTTATCGCGGGGGTGAGGGCGCCGGAGACGTCCGTCAGCGTCATCTGGAAAAGTTGATAGAGAAGGATGAAGGCCCGCTTGTCCCACCGCGCATCGGCCACGGAATAGTACCGGTCCCTGAACGGCGCCTGGGCAATGTGGGAGGGAGGGGGACTGCCGGTCACCAGGATCGCCAGCGTCCGCTTCGGGTTGGAATCGACCTTGCCCGTGCGCGGGTCTTTTTCCACGTCAAATTCGGGAATCCGTTCGACTTCGTCTCCCAGGAATTGAGTGATGAGGTTCAGGCTGCGGAGCTTAATCGCCCCGAAGAAAGAATAATCGCCACCGGGGCGCCCCGGCCGGATATCCACGAGAATGAAACTTTCCGGCCTGGAATTCGCCAAGCGGTTGAGCTCCGCCCGTTCGGCGTTGCTCAATGTGCGCGGGTCATAGTTCGACACCAGGACCCGGCCCACCACCTTCCTGCGAAGCTCGTATATCGTATTCTTTCCCGCCGCATTTCCTACGGGTCGAAGCCTGTATCCCTTCTCCCGCGCACTTACAAGATCCATTGCCGATGGCGGTTTCGACAGCTTCATCCCCAGCGACTCTTCAAAGGTGATCCGTGCGACGAACAGCTTTCTTTGCTCGTTCAGCCAGGTCCAGTGCAGGACCCGCCTGCGAAATTCTTTGTATTCCTCCGTCTTGTCGGGAGAATTCAGGATGAAGCCTTGAAACGTTCCGTCACGATTCCGGATTTCGATCCCCCGCGCCATCAGCCGCGTCACCATGTCGAGTCGTGCGCCTTGAATCAGAAGAAATTCGAACTTCCTTTCGTCCATCGGGGTCAAAACGCGCTTCGTGAATTCCTCGCCCTGTATGGGGACGATGCTGAGCGTCGGGTTCTCCGCCACGCTTGACCCGAGACTCAACCCCATCGAATCGCTTCCGGGAAATGCCAGGATTCCCGTGAGCCCGGCTTGCGTGCGGAAATCGAATGTCGCCGCAATGCTCGATGTGACCGTGAAGTGACTCGGCAGATCATTGTGCTTCCGGGCGATGTTGAGCAGGAGCATCTCCCGATCCAGACGACTGATGGTCTCGTCGTAACCCAGCACCGCCTCGTGGAGCGCCACCGGCCCCAAACACCCTGCCAAAAGAGGAAACAGGAATAATGACGCCAGGCGGAACAGGGTGGGACGAAAACCTTCCATGATGAGCCTATCAGGGAGAATTGCTGTTTCAAATTCGGACAGACGCGGACCGACGACTCGTTGCTGTTTGGCCCGCTTTTACCCCTCTCTGACCGGACCTGTCAACTCCATCCCGGGCGCCTCCTCGGGGGCCATCCGCTTGCCCATGGAGAAGCTGATCCTCGAAGAGGGCGGGCAAGATGCCCGCCCTACCCGTTTGAATGCAGCCGCATTCCACCAACCGGTGGGCCGGGCATCCTGCCCGGCTGGAAGAGACAATTCGGATCTCGAACCGTAGAGCCATTTACAACACACTACTCGATGGTGGGAATTCCCTCTAACGGACGCGGAGGGGGAGCACAGGAGGTTATTTCTTCAAGGCCGTCAACAGCTTCTCCGCCGTGACGGGCAGCGAGGTCATTCTCACGCCCGTGGCATCATAAACCGCGTTGGCGATGGCGGCGGCGGTCGGGTCGATGGGCGTCTCCGACCCCCCCTTTCCGCCGAACGGGCCGTACGGGTCGTTCGTCTCCACCAGGACCGTCTGGATGGGCGGGGAGCCCTCGGCCCTGGGCAGGGGATAGTCGGCGAAGCTCCCGTTCACCACTTCGCCCCCTTCGTAGATCATCCGCTCGTACAGGGCCAGCCCCAACCCCTGAATCACGGCCCCCTCCACCTGCCCTTCCGCCGTCAGCGGGTTCAGCGCCCGCCCGATGTCGTCGGCCGCGATGAGCCGAAAGACTTCAACCCGCCCGGTCTCGACGTCCACCTCCACCTCCGCCGTCTGCGCGGTGAAGGTGTACGCGCCGGCGACGTTTCCATACCGGGTTTCGTCGGCCATCACCGAGGGGGGGTCGTACGTCGCCCGGGTGACGATGGGCGCCCAGCCGGGCCGGCAGACCGAGTCCCGAATCAGATCCTCGACCGAGAGGCCCTTGTCCCCGCTCCCCACGACCGAGATGCGCCCGCCTTCGATCCGGAGGTCCTCCCGCGCCACTTCGAGGCGGGAGGCGGCCAGGCCCAGGATCTCCTCCCGGGCCTTTGCCGCCGCGCTCCGGACGGCGTTTCCCGCGATGAACGTCAGGCGGCTCGCCCGCGCGCCGAACCCCAGGGGGGCGATGTCCGTATCCGCGGCGGAAAGCTCGATGTCCTCCAGACGGAACCCCAGCTCCTCGGCGGCGATAAGGGCCAGCACCGTGTTGGCCCCCTGGCCGATGTCCCCCTCGCCGATGACCAGACCGGCCCGGCCGTCCTCCCGGATGCGGACCTCGGCCCCGGCGCCGTCCCAGTCCATGTGGACGCGGTTTCCGCTGACGTGGACGGCGCAGGCCATCCCGACCCCTCGGACGGCCCGCTTCCCGCCGTCGCCCGGCGCCGGGATCGGACGCCCCCCGCCCTTCTCTCTCCGCCCCTTCCACCCGCTGGCCTCCGCCGCCTTGAGGATGCAGTCCGTGAGGCCGCAGCTCTTCATCTCCCAGCCGTGAATCGACGTCTCGCCCTCCCGGATGGCGTTCTTCAGCCGAAGGTCGAGGGGGTCCATCCCCAACGCCTCCGCCAGGTGATCGAGGCAGGCCTCGAGCGCGAAGACCATCTGCGGGTTGCCCATCCCGCGGAACGCGCCCGCGGGCAGGCGGTTGGTGTAGATCATCCGCGCGTCCGTCCGGAGGGACCCGAACCGGTAGCAGTTGTCCATCCGCATGCACGTGACGCTCATGACCTTCTGCGTCCGGCCGCAGTAGGCGCCGGCGTCCCCCTCAATCCAGGCCTCTTTGGCCGTGAGACCGCCTTCGGCCGACGCGCCCACGCGCAGGCGGATCCGGTAAGGCACCCGGGGCCTCGATCCCCGGAATTCCTCTGTCCTGCTGTTCGACAGATGAACCGGAAGACCCGCCGCCCCGGCGAGCAGGGCGGCCAAGATGGTGTTGGGCTCGTCCACCATCTTTCCGCCGAAGGCCCCGCCGACGCAGGGTTGGATGATCCGCACCCGGGAGGCCGATACGCCCAGGGCCTCGGCCACGCGGTCCCGGGCGGGAAAGATGTTCTGGACCGGGGCGTGGACGATGAACTTCCCCGCCACGTCCACTTCGGCGACCGTCCCGATGGGCTCCATGTAGGCGTGGTGCTGCATTGAGGTCTCGAACGTGTTCTCGTAAACGGCCGCCGCCCTCCCGAACGCCTCCTCCGGGTCCCCCCGCAAAAAGGTCATGCGCCGGGCGACGTTGTCCGGCCTCTCTTCATGGAGGACGGGCGCGCCCTCGGCCAACGCCCCGTCGATGCTCAGGACCGGCGGGAGGGGTTCGTAATCCACCCGGATCCGCTCAAGGGCTTCGAGGGCCGCGTCCTCATCGGCCGCCGCCACGGCGGCGACCTCCTCCCCCGCGAAGCGGACGCGGTCCGCGGCCAGGGCCGTCTGGTCTTTGATCTCGTGCCCCCAGCGGACTTGCGGAATGTCATCCCAGGTGAGGACGGCCCGGACGCCGGGGGTCCTCTTGGCGGCGGCGGTGTCGATCCCGGCGATACGGGCGTGGGGGTGGGGACTGCGCAGGACTTTTCCCGCCAGCATGCGGGGAAGGCGGAGGTCCGCGACGTAACCCGCCCTCCCCCGCGCCTTCGCCGGGGCCTCCAGCGTCGGCACGGGCTTTCCGATCCAACGAAACTCGCCGGGGTCCCGGCTCACGATGAACCTCGAACAGAGACCGGACCGCGAGGGGTCCGGGTCGGGTTACGGAATGACGATCAGATCGTCGTTGGGGGTCTGATCGGACAGGACCTCGCACCCGGAACCGGTGACCGCGACCATGTCCTTGCTCTGAAGGCCGAAACCCTTCCCCACCGCGAAAACGAGGGGCTCAATCCCGAGCACCATGCCCGCTTCCAAACGGTGGTCGGAGTA
>JASLXW010000274.1:0-253 GCA_030740135.1 Nitrospinota bacterium | reverse complement strand
TTCCCAGGTAGGGCTCCTCGTGCATGTGCAGACCGATGCCGTGCCCCACGAAGGAGATGGGGGGAAGACCGAGCTCGCCGAACTTTTCCATGAACGCTTCATAGACGGCCCGGGTGCGCGCGCCCGGCCTGATCAGACCGAGGACCCGTTCCTTGCACTCGATCAGGACCCGCCAGATGTCGATCGCCTCGGCCGGCGCCTCCCCGACGACCGCAGTCCGGCAGACGGCGGCGTGATACCCGCCGATGATCCC
>JASLXW010000273.1 GCA_030740135.1 Nitrospinota bacterium | reverse complement strand
CCTCCTCTCTCTCTGTTGGCCCCTGGAACTCTACTCCCTACCCAAGGAGAGGTCTCACATCTATCTGAACCTATACAGATTCCATTGATGTCCGAAAGGGGCTTGTGCTATATATATCCATGTGATTGGGTTCCGGCCGCCCGCCAGACCCGTAGGCCGGAAGGCCTTTGATTCGATGGGAGTTTTGATATGGGCAACGTCAGCATCTTATCCGAGTTCTGGGACTTCCTCAAACACCGCAAGAAATGGTGGCTCGCGCCAATCATGCTCATGCTGGTGCTGTTGAGCTTCCTGATTATCTTCACGGAAGGCTCGGCCCTAGCCCCATTCATCTACGCGATTTTCTGATCGTCAACGGGAATTCCCCCGCACGCCGCGCCGCATCAGTCCGGGGGGCTCGGGCTCTAAAACAGAAAACCGGGGGTCGTTTACGCGACCCCCGGTTTTCTGTTCGCCGCCTTCCTCGCGGCGCTAGCAACCTTTTTTCATAATCATTTTGCCGGCTGAACGAACGCTGGGAACCCTTTCAGAGCATTTTGAGTCGCCAGAAGGCGAACCAGCAGACTTTCAGCATCACCCAGGCGTTGCGAAAGCGCTTCGTCATCTTGCTTTCGCCCCCCCGGCGCTCCACGTAATGAACCGGAACTTCTACGATCTCCAGCGCGTGACGCGCGGCCCCGAAGATCCAGTCGTAATCCCCCCAACGGTCCACACCCCCCAACTGGGCCCGGGAACCCAATACCCGAGGATAGTCACGAGCCCAAAGCGCCTTCGTCCCGCAAAGCGTGTCCTTGACCCGCTGGCCCAGCAAGTAGGTGAACAACCAAGCGAACACCTTGTTCCCCAACACGTTCAAAAAGCGCATCGCCTCTCCCGCCACCGGATACACCAAACGAGACCCGTTCGCAAACTCCCCCCGGTCCTGAGACAGCGCACGGAAAAATCGGGGAAGGTCCTCAGGCATCACCGTCATGTCCGCGTCCAAGATCATGTACATATCGCCGCGCGCCTCCGCCAGGCCCGCGCGCACACACGCACCCTTGCCCTCCCCCGGACCCTGAACCAACTTGACGTCCCGGTCCCCGTGGCGCGCGATGCTCGCCTCGATCAACGGCCGCGTCCGGTCCGTCGAGCGGTCGTCCACGAAGATGATCTCTGTCCCCGCGCCCATCTCGGGAATCCGATCCACAATGAACGGAACGTTCGCCTCCTCGTCCTTGCACGGAACCACCACGCTCACCCGAACCGAATCCGGATCGGGCGCAAAGCCCAAAGGGCGCGCCACCACGAACTGGGCGATACCCAGACGGCGAAAAACCGGAAGACGGCCAACAACCTTGTTCAGCAACCAAGACAACACAGGCACACCGAACGGAAATGGACACCGATATCCCGTCTGAAGAATCCGATACCCCGTCAAATGCAAAAACGTCCGAAGGTCCGATGGCGTCAGCCAGCTCTGAACCGGACGCCCCATCACCCAACCCAGCGCACCCGCCGCCTTCAACACCGGCTCCCAGAAAAAGTTATGCTGCAAAATCACCAAACGCGTGTGACGGCCCGAAACCCGGCGAATCCCCCGAAGACAACCCTCCAGGTCCGCAATCTCGCCCGACGCGTTCACCAAAAGCACATGGTCGAACTCCTCCTCCAACTCCTCCACGCGCTCGGCCGGGAGGTGACGAAACTCCAAATCCGGATACAAACCGCCCGCAAGCTCCACCATCGAACGGCTGTGGTCCACCCCAACGCCCCGAGATGGACGCACGCCGTCCAGAAAATAACCCGACCCGCAACCAATCTCCAACACCCGGCTCCCCGCCGGAATCAGCCCCCGCGCAAGCTCCAACAGGGTCCGGTAATAATAAGAATAACGGCCGATCCAACGAAGACGACCCGCACCCAACCCGTCGTAATAGACCCGAGACTCCGCACGGCGGGACTCTAGATAATCGGTGTAAACGGAACCCGACAACCCTTCGGCGGATGGGGGGGGCGAAGGGGAATCCTGAGACCGAGGCGTTTTTCTATCGCGCGCTGTCTCCTTCAACCCCATGGATCTTCTTTCTGGGTCAGCACTCCATGAACCAATCCTGAATTTCGACAGGATGAATCCACAATGGATCCCTACGCTGTCGAAACATGGGGATTAGGGATCAACGGATGAACTCACCGGATTTCCGTCGACAGGAGGATATCATGGTTCCGATTTTACCGGCAAATATCCTCCCGTCCCTTAGGCGAATGACCGGGAGCCATAAATTGATGCCTATCATTATCTCCCATGTCCATCTTATTCCCGTGACAAGACGCATTCATGTCGAGGGCCCGGAACCCTTTCCTCCGGGACCTTCAAACCTCAATCTTGACTTTTCGATAAAAATGGATTACGAAAGGGACCGACGAACCATTGCCAATTCCGGGCGCCTGATCGAACCTGTGGGTATTGACGAAAATTCCACGCCTCCGCTCAACGGATGCGGCGGCTGCGTAGAGGGATCCCCCCGGTTATTCCGGTTGCTTCACTCCGTTCAAGGTCGCCATCGGCCGCAACTTTGACAATGACGGATTCACGGTAAACCTCTTATCATCTTATTAAGGCTCTCATGCTTTTCAACAGCCTGGAATTTCTTTTGTTTTTCCCATTGGTCGCGCTGTTGTTCCATATCATTCCCTTTTCAGGATTCCGCTTTCCATTTCTGTTCGCCGCCAGCTACTTTTTCTATATGTGGTGGCGGCCTGAATACATCTTTCTGATCCTCCTGTCCACCGCAATCGACTACTTCGCGGGGTTATGGATGCCCAAAGTGGGCACGCAACGCGGAAAGAAGATGCTCCTGACGGCAAGCATCCTGACGAATCTGGGACTCCTGGGCGCCTTCAAGTATTTCACTTTCGTCCTCTATACGCTCAATCTCTTCGGGAATTGGATGGGCTTTCCGACCCTGTCCGCCCAGGCCGGCTGGGTGCTGCCCGTGGGCATCTCCTTTTATACTTTTCAAAGCATGAGCTATACGGTTGACGTATATCGAGGCCGGCTTAAACCCGAGCGCAACCCCCTCCAATTCGCCCTCTATGTCGCCTACTTCCCTCAACTGGTGGCCGGACCGATCGAGCGGGCCGGGCACCTGCTGCCGCAACTGAAAAACCCCAAACCCCTGACCTCGGATGGTCTACAACAGGGCGTCGCCCTGATCTTGTGGGGGCTGTATAAGAAGATGGTCATCGCCGACGGATTGGCGCGCTGGGTCGATCCCGTCTATTCACGTCCTGAACAATACAGCGGCGGCGATTATCTTATCGCCTTCTACGCCTTCACCTGGCAGATCTACTGCGACTTCTCCGGCTACACCGACGTCGCGCGCGGGGCGGCGAGAATCCTGGGAATCGAGTTAAGCGAAAATTTCCAGAAACCCTATTTCGCCTTCAGTATCCAGGACTTTTGGCGAAAATGGCACATTTCCCTCTCTTCCTGGTTGAAGGACTACCTCTATATTCCCCTCGGCGGGAGCCGACGCGGCACGACCCGGACCTATTACAATCTGCTGCTGACGATGGCGCTGGGGGGCCTCTGGCACGGCGCGAGCTGGAACTTTGTCATCTGGGGCGCTTTCCACGGAGGCCTGCTTGCCGTCGGCAAGTGGGTCCGGGATTGGAGGGGTTCTGAAAATCCGCCGCCCACCGGATGGCGCCGCTCCCTGCGTCAAATCGCTACGTTTCACCTCGTCTGCGTCGGTTGGATCTTCTTCCGAGCCGCCGACCTGCCCGCCGCGTTGCAAATTCTCACGGGCGTGTTCTCCTTGCGCCGTCCCGTCCTTCCACGCGACTGGGGTCACGGCGCCCTGATCATCTTCATCTCGACTTTTCTGTTCCTCTTGATGGAGTCGCTCGCGGGAGAAAACCCCACCGTCGATTGGCTCCGTAGAAAGAACAACACCTGGATATTGACACCCGTCCTGTTCTGGGTGCTCCTGACCCTCGCCCTATTCAGCGCCGGAACCAGCCAACAGTTTATCTATTTTCAATTCTGACCGGTTCCACGGCCCTTCTTCCCGGGGGCGTATCGGCAAATCCATCGCGGCGCCCCTCGACGCGAGACCGGACGCCCACCTCCTTACCCCGGGACGAAATCCTCCCAAACCCCGCGCCCTCAGCACCCTCGCTTCTCGATAATCTTTCGATCCAGGATGACTCGATACACCAGGGACGCCAGCTTCTCGTACCCCTCCTGATTCATATGCATGATGTCGCCGAACAATAACTCCTTGTCCGGCATTCGATTGAAGAAGGCCTCCGCATCGGCTACCGGCACGCGATGTCTCTTGGCCACCCGCTCTACGATCTCATATATCCTCGACAAAGGATACTTATAATAGAGTCGATTGGGCGGCCGAAAATGCCGGGCCGCGTGCTTGTACGGCCCGCGAAGCAATAACAGGCAGATCCCCCTTCCTCGCAGCAACCGGACAATTTTCGTCAGGGAATCCTCGTACGCCTCAAAGAGGGGATGCGTCGCGATGACCCGCGCGATTCTCTTCCGCTCCTTCTTCCCCAGGAACAAGGAAGACTTCCCGGCCAGCAGTCTTCGCGCCACCGCCTGCATTCCGATCACCAGCAGGCTGACGCGGGCCAACCGGTGCGTGATCGAGAAGGAAACCCTTGACGCGTACCAACGGACCAGCATCTGTCGCTTGTTCCGGCCCTCCGCACGCTCCCATGGATGGGGTGCGGCTTTTTGCGCGTCGAATTGGGCGCGGACCAGATTCGTGATGGGCATGAGCTCAACCCAGGCGCTGGAGATGATGATCAGATCGGGATCCAGGGGGAGCACCTTCTCCCAAAGGCGTTGATAAATTCCTCCTATACTCAAGGCTGTTTCCGCCGCGTTCAGAACCTCCACCTTCTTCCCAAAGATCTTAAACCCTCCCTTCCCATCAAATAATTCTTGTAGAAACCCAGTATACGGATAGCGTTGCGTTCCCGCGATGCCCAGATTACCCGCCGTCGTCGAGCTCCCCAGGGCTACAATTCGGTACCTGTCTTTCGGCTTCCGGATGGAAAACTCCGGACCGATAAATCCATATGAATTAAGCGTGCTAAAATCCGGACGCCTCAGGATCTTCCGGATTTTTTCATTCTGCCTCCATCCGCCCAAACGCTGCTGAGAGAGACTACTCACCACGGCTCCGAGGTCCGAATGTCGAAACCCATACAGCAGCGGGATGGGACTTCCGTAATAAAAGGAATAAAGCACACGCGCCCCGCCTTCGACCACCAGAAGCCCCGCCACCACAACTACGACGGAAAAAAACAGGAGCCTTCGCCTTTGATTCACGAGCCTATCCCACACCTTGCCCGGAATTCATGGGTTCAGTTCACGTTCGACACGCTGTCCAGGTGGACCTTCTCCGTCTCCATCACCCACCGAGACGAAGCAGGATTAAAACCGATCGTTGAGGTGCACAATCCAACAGGGAGGGCGTCCCACCGAGAAGAATCTCGCAGTCCCGGGGTTCGAGAAATACGGCGGCCCCGATTTCTCATCAGGTCCGACCCTTTGCATCAATTGCCCTGATCACATTCCGATGTCATCTTGAGTGCATCCGGAAAGGCCCGCCTACCCGGAGGGGCGGCATGTTTTTCAATGGTGGATACCGCTCCGATTAGGGTGTTCAGGCGCCCGAAATGGGGTGTATAGGTTCAGATAGATGTGAGACATCTCCTTGGGTAGGGAGTAGAGTTCCAGGGGCCAACAGAGAGAGAGG
>JASLXW010000272.1 GCA_030740135.1 Nitrospinota bacterium | reverse complement strand
ACTACCTGACGCCCGCCCAGGACCTGGAAACATTCAAAAAAACGGCCCCCGTGTCTCATATGTCTTGAACCCATACAGGACTTCATGGGCGCTCTGGAGTCCGAGTCGGGCAAGTTCAAGCGTCTTGTAGCGCGTGGGCGGACAGCCCTGAGCCAGGAAAAATTTTATAAGGCTTCTCTCGACCTTCGGCAGGCGGTCAAGATCAAGAAGGACAACGCGGAAATTCACCTTCTCCTGGCCCGCAGCCTGATGTGGATTGGGTACTTCAGGGACGCGGTCGGGGCCTACGAGGAATCCGTCCGGATCGACCCCGCGAATGCGGATGCGCTCACCGAATTGGTCGCGGCCCTGCTGAACTTCGGTCATTTAGACAGGGCCGAGCGGTACGCGCTCATGCTTGAAAAACTCAGGCCCAACAACCCGGGCGTGCGCATTGTCCTGCGGGACCTATTTCTGCTTGGCGGCAAGCTGGATCGGGCCCTGGGCGAGGTCGTCCGGGCGATTCAGCTTGGAAGCAACACGGCCGCCAGCTATGTCGTCCTGGGCAATATCTACGCGCGCCGCCGCCTCCGGGAGCAGGCGGAGGAGGCCTATCGAAAGGCCCTGGCGCTGGACCCGGACTCGGCCGTCGTCCATCTGGGGCTGGGGAATTACCACCGGTCCGCCAAAGCGTTCAAGAAAGCGGACGCCGCGTACAACAAGGCGAGAAAGCTGGACCCTGAGAACTTTCTGGTCCTGTGGTCTCTGGGCGAGCTCCGTTTGATGGAGGGCAAGCGCAATGAGGCCCTCAAGGCCTTCCGCTTGAGCCTCGAAGCCCGGCCGGGCTTCGTCCCTTCCCAAGAGCGGATCGCCCGAATCCTCTACGTTCAAGGCAAGCGCGGGGAAGCCGCCAAGATCGTCCGCGATCTGAGCGCGGTCGATCCCAATAATCCCGATGTGAACTTTCTGCGGGCCCGAATCCGGCTGGATCAGGGAAAAATCCGGGAGGCGCTCGTCGACCTTCAGCGGGTGCTGACCGTGCGGCCCCGTTATCCCAGGGCGCGGTTCCACGTCGGGATGGCGCACATGAGACTGGGGCGATTGGACTTGGCCACCCGGTCTTTTGAGAAAAGCGTGGAAAGCCAGCCCATGTTCGTCCCGGCTCGGGTGAGACTGGCGGAAGCCTACATGCGGCAAAACCGCCCGCGCGAAGCCATTCAACAGTTCGCGACGATCATGGAGATGGAACCCAAGAATACACCGGTCAAGCTGCGCCTGGCGGCGCTTCTTCAGTCTGTGGGGAGTGAGAATCAGGCGCGCGATTTGTACCAAACCCTCATGAAAGAAGACCCCGGGAATCCCCGGGTGTTTCTTGAGATGGGAAGAATCGCGCGTAGGGCGAATCAGCGGAAAAAGGCCGGCGAGAACTTGAAAAAGGCGTTCTCGGCCTATTTCCAGCTCGCCAACCTCTACCGCGAAGGCAAGCGCTATGATGCCGCGATTCAACATTACCGGAAGGCTATCCGAGGGAATCCGGGTTTTCTGGCCGGTTACATGATGCTGGGATTGCTCTACGAGCACCGGAAAAAGCCGGAGGAGGCCATGAAGGTCTATGACGAGGCCCTGAGCAGGACCCCGAAGAATCCCTCCGTCATGTACCACCTGGGCATGGCGTACGCACGCGCGAAAGAACGTGAGCAGGCGTTGCCGCTCTTGCGGAAGGCCTACAAGGCCTTGCGCAAGAGCGGCCGGAAGCCGAGACCATCCGCTGGACCCTCATCTCGCTCGGCGACAAACTGCCTTGATGGCGACCCTCCAACCGGAACGCTTCGCCGCCGCGGACGCGACGGCCCCCCCCCGGCCCGGGTGGCGCTGGTTCGCGGCCCTTGCGTTCGGCCTCCTCGTCTTCTATGCGCCCGTCCTGCCCTGGGTGTTCTCGGAATGGGGGTCTTACTACCCCCGGAACAGCCATGGATTCCTCATCCCGGTGGTTTCGGGCTGGCTGGCCTGGGGGGCGAGGGACCGAATGGACCTCTCCGGCGGCGGAAATCCATGGCTCGGGTCGGGGCTTCTGCTGGCCGGAATCCTTCTCTACTGGACCGGGGTGAAGGGGCCGTTTTTGGGCGCGGTCCTTTTTTCTTTTCTTCTCTCGGCGGCGGGGGCCTTGGCGCTGGCGGGAGGCTGGGGCGCCCTTCGGCCCATGCGTTTTCCGCTGGAGTTCCTGATCTTCATGATCCCGGTTCCCCGGATGTTTTATGATCAGGTCTCGTTGCCCCTCCAGATGGGCGTCGCCTCGGCGGCCTCGCAGATCCTGGGGGCGGCGGGGATGTCCGTTTTTCTGGAAGGGAACCTGATCCACACGCCCAACGCCGTTCTGGCCGTGGTCAACGAGTGCAGCGGCTTGACTTATCTGATCGCCCTGCTGGCCCTGGCCGTCCTGTTGGCCCGGCTCACCCAAAGGACATAGCGGACCCGGCTCCTGCTCGTCCTCTTCGCGGTTCCCGTCGCCCTCGCGGCCAATGTGGCGCGCGTCACCGTGGGCGGGTGGGCGGCCCAGGTCTTCGGCCGGGAGGCGGGAATGAGCGTCCTGGGGAACGTTTACGGCATCGCGGTCTTCCTCTTCGCGGGCGTGCTCCTTTTGGGGGTTTCCGGGATCATGGATTGGGTCCGCGGCCTGAAGGCGCCCCCTGTGCCGCCGGAGAGGTTCGAGGAGGCGGATCTCATGGGGGAGGCGGTTTCCGCGGGAGGCCGGTCCGACCCGCCGCGGCCGGCGTTTCCCCGGTGGATCACGTCGACGATGGCCGTCGCGGCGGTCTGGGTCTTCCTGGGCGTTTACGGGACCCCGCCGCCACGAGACGGCGCGGGAAGCGCCTCGGAGAGCGAGGTCCGGTTTCCGCCCCAAAGCCGGAACGGCTGGCTCGGCGAGGACTAGGAGCTGGCGCTCGACCTGTACCGGGCCGCCGGGGCCGACCGATTTGTCCTCCGGCGTTATCAAAACCGGAAACCCGTCCCGGTCTGGTTGTTCGTGGGCTATTACCTTCGGACCGCGAACCCGAACCTGATTCCCCACAGCGTCTCTGTCTGTTATCCGGCCAACGGTTGGACCGTCTTGTGGGAGAGTTCGCGGCCGGTCCCTTTGGGCCCTGCCGGGAAGCCGTGGAGGGTCAACGAGCTCACCGTCCAGCGCTTCGGCGATCGCCGGCTGGTGTCCTACTGGTTTGTCCTGGAGGACCGCGTCAAGCTCAATCCCTATTTTGTCTGGTCGATGCGGCTGAAGTCGGCCTTCACGTCGCGCGCGTTCAACTCCGCGCTGGTCCGTATCTCCACCCCCGTTGAAGCGGGCGGGCTGGAGACGGCGAGAAAACGCATACACCGCTTCATTCAAGATTTCAGACAGGACCTTCGGGCCGTCAGGTCGTGACCCTCCGGGGATGAACGGCTCGCGGTCGGAATGGCCCCATCGATGATTTGAAGGAAAGGCTCCGCGTACGAAGTTGTGCTATATTCGCGCCTGCGGAGGGGGCCATGCGGGGATTGTCGGTCCGATGACTCACGCCGTCCCTCGCCCGAGGGGAGCGGGGGGGGGCGAACGAAAGGAAGTCAGACGCGATGCCCAACGTCGGCATGCTGGATCTGGAAGCGCTGAAAAAGACCAAGATCGGTCCTTTCATCAAAAAGTCCCTCAAGCACCGGGCCCCCGACCCGGCCTTTCACACCATGATGGGGCACAACATCGATCTCTGTAAGGCCATGTACATCGCCTGGGGGACGCTCTTCAACACGGGGAAGATCGACCACAAGCTGAAGGAGATCATCCGGGTGCAGCTCTCGCGGATGGCCGACTGCAACTACTGAGGCAACGTCCGGTCCGCTTCGGCGAAGCGGCAAGGCCTCACGGAGGAGGACATCGACGAGGGCATCGAGAACTACATGGAGAGCGGTCGGTTCACCGGGGCCGAGAAGATCGCGCTTCGCTACAGTGAGTGGATGGGCGTCGCGCCCGAGAAGATCGACGCCGCCTTCTACGAGGAGCTGAAAAAGCACTACTCGGTCGAGGAGATCGTCGAGCTCGGCGTCTTCATCGGCTTCAACGTGGGCTATCACACCTTTTTCGGGACCCTCGACTTCTATCCCATGTTCGACAAGGAAGGAAACCTGGTCAGCCAGGAGGAGTCGGCCCGCGTTTACGGCTGCCGGCCGGTTTCTCATTTGAAAAGCCCGGTCGAGGCCGAGCCGGCCGCGCGGGCGTCCGCTTCTTGATATCTTGATCTATCGCCTCGATTCCGGAACAGGGGGTGTTCAACGTGCCGCGGATCGACCCCGTCCCTCCCGAGAAAATTCAAGACCCCGACCTGGAGAAGCTCCGGGAAGTCTGTGAGGACCTCCAGGCGCCGGATGACCTCTTCCTGGGCATTCTGGGTCACGTCCCCGGGTGCGCGAAGGCGCTGATCGAGGCCATGGTGATGTCCCACGCGCAAGGCGGCGTGGACCATAAGATCAAGGAGATCATCCGCGTCCGGCTCGCCCGCACGGCGGGGGACGCCTACTTCGCCAACCTGCGCTCCCGCAAGGCGAAGCGCGAGGGCATGACCGAAGAGCGGGTCGAAGCGGGCTCGGGCGACTTTGAGAGCGACCCGCGTTTCACCGAGGCCGAGAAGTGGGCCCTGCGCTACGCGGACCGGATGTACCGGGACCCGAAGTCGGTGGACGCCGCGTTCTACGGCGGGATGAAGGCGCACTACAGCGAGGCCCAGGTCATGGAGCTGGGCGCCTTTATCGCGCTGCATTATGGGATGCAGGTGTTCATGCGCACCCTCCGGGCCTTCCCCGCGCGCGACCGTGACGGCAACCCCGTCACCCAGGAGCAGTCCGAGAAGATTTACAGCCCGGAGGCCGGGCGGCAAGAAAAAGCGGGCCGGCGCCGGCCCGCTGTTGAGCCGATGTCGCGGTCTCGACAAAATTTTTATGGGAAATCCAGCCCAATCGGCGATCAAGGAGAATTCAACATGGGAAATGAGAAGGTGATCCGCGTCCCGGCCGGGGAGGCGAGGGCCTTCGAGGCGAAGGCCGGCCAGTACGTGACAGTCGTCAACCTGGAGGGCCGGCAGGTCGGGGACTTTATGGTATTCAACCCGGAAAACCTGAACGAAAGGCTCGGCACGAACGCCACCATCGTTCACATCGGCAAGCTTTTTCCCGGTGTCGGGGATGAGATCCTCTCGGACCTCAGGAACCCGATGCTCGAAGTCGTCCGGGACGACTGCGGGCGTCACGACCTCCTCATCGCGGCCTGCGATCCCCGCAGGTATGAGATCTATTACAACGTCTCGGGCCACCCGAACTGCTCGGACAACTTCATCGAGGCCCTTCGCCCCTGGGACCTCGAGCGCCAGCAGCTTCCCCAACCCATCAACCTCTTCCAGAACATGGGCTACGGCGACGATGGGGGGCTGGAGTTCCGGGAGTCCCTCGCCAGGCCCGGCGACCGGATCGTCTTCCGGGCCGGGATGGACCTGGTGGGAGGCGTCTCCTCCTGCCCGATGGACCTGAACCCCATTTCGGGATTCAAGGTCACGGACCTGGAGATCCGGGTCGCTGACGGCGTTTGAAGAAGTCGAAGATCCCGCGCGGGCGCATCGAGATCCCCATGGCGATCATCTCCGCTTCGTATCTCGAAATTGATGAGGACAGCCCCTGGACTCTTTGCATGTATCGGGATGAGTAGAAGGGCGGTTGTCATGACCGACCGGCGAAGAAGATGAATGCGGGATGAGCCGGACGATTTCGGCTGAC
>JASLXW010000271.1 GCA_030740135.1 Nitrospinota bacterium | reverse complement strand
CGAACCACTGCCTCTGGGCAACCCTGAAATTTCGGACATCGAGGAGCAGAGACTAACTCAAAAAGTGGTACAACTTTGGGGAGCAGGGCAGGGACCCGTCACCGTGCGGAGGTGGCCGCCCGGTCTTCGGCCCTCATCCACCAGGGTCACCGAGACCCCGCGCCGTGCGGCCTCCAGGGTGGCGGACATCCCGGCCAGCCCTACACCGATGACCGTTAGCTCGGCGTCGTGGTATTCCTTTTCCCAGGTTTCGGTCTCCCGGGGGCGGCCGTGGCCCGCGCCGTTTTTCGGGTGGACGACGCCGAGATCCGCCATCCGGCGGAGAATTTTCTCGTAGACGGGCCACATCCACGCCTGTTTGTAGAACCGCTTGTAGTAGAAACCCGGCGGAAGGAAATCGCTGAACTTGTCCGACAGGGACAGGATGTCGCGCTCGACCGAAGGCCAGGCGTTCTGGCCGCGGACCTCCATCCCATACCGGACGGGGGTGACGCAGGAGCGGACCGAGGGCTCGCCGTCCACCTCGACGAGGCAGTTCGGACAGTTTCCCGAGACGCAAAAAAGGCCGCGCGGACGATGGTACTTGAAGCTGCGGCTGAGCGTGCGCACGCCCGCCGCATGCAGAGCGGAGGCGATGGTGTCGCCCGGATGGGCCTTGAAGGCTCGGCTGTCGAACCGGAAGGAGAGCCTCTCAGAGCGGTCGATCTCTTCAGCGGGAGTCGGGGCGCGGCGGTCTTGGTGGTGATTCCGGCTCATGGAGAATCCGGGACCTCCCCCCCCGCCCCCCCCGGACCTTCCTCCGCCCGGTACGTCCGGAGGACCCGGTTGGAGACGGTGTCGCGGTCCGCGAAGAACCACGCCCGGCAGTCGTCCCGGTGGAACCACCACTCCTTTTGCTCGCCGGCCGCGTTGGCCTGGAGGAAGTTGTAGCGGGTCCACTCGCTTTCGGGGGCGTCGGGCCGGGGCCGCTTCTTGTATTCGCCGCCGTAGCGGAACTCGTACACGCTCCGGGGGCCACAGTGCGGACAGGGGATCAGGAACGACATGGCTTTCAACTCTTCCGCGGCGTCTCAGGCGCCGAAAACAATGTCCGTGCCGGCCAGGGGAACCCGGGCCATGGCCGAAGCCTCGAGGGTCAGCGCGGCCAGGTCCTCGGGCTCGAGGCTGTGGATGTCGCCCTTGCCCAGCGAGCGCGCCAACAGGGCGGCCTCCATCGTACAGCCGTTGAGAAAGTTGGCCACGCGCTCGCCCGCCTCGACCGGATCGAGGCGCTTCTCCAGCTCCGGGTCCTGGGTGGCGATCCCCACCGGACACCGGCCCGTGTAGCACTTGTTGCAGGCGCCGGCCGGAACCCCGATCTCCTTCAAAAAGTCGGACTTCGGGATCTCGCGGTTGCAATTCAGGGCGATGAGGGCGGCGATGCCGATGGCGCAGGCGTCCGCCCCCAGGGCCAGGGCCTTGGCGACGTCGGCCCCGTTCCGGATGCCGCCCGAGGCGATGAGCGAGATCTCCCCGTACATGCCGATCTCCTGGAGGGCCTCGCGGGCGGCTACGATGGCGGGCATGGTGGGGATGCCGCTATGGTCCAGGAGGATCTGACTCGAGGCGCCCGTGCCGGCCTGCATGCCGTCGATAACGATGGCGTCGGCCCCGCACTTGGCCGCCAGCTTGACGTCGTCTTTCACCCGGCAGGCCGGGAGCTTGATCTGCACCGGGACCCGCCCGTCCGTCGCCTCGCGGATCTGCTCCACCTTGATCGTCAGGTCGTCCGGCCCGAGCCAGTCCGGGTGGCGGGTGGGGCTGCGCTGGTCGATCCCGGCGGGGAGGACGCGCTGCTCGGCCACGTCGTCCCGGACCTTCATCCCCATGAGCATTCCACCCGTGCCCGGCTTGGCGCCCTGGCCCACCACGATTTCGATGGCCTCGGCCCCGACGAGGTGATGGGGATCGAAGCCGTACCGGCTGGGGAGGACCTGGTAGATGAGCTTCTTGGAGGCCTCCCGCTCTTCCTTGAGCATGCCCCCGTCCCCGGTGCAGGTGGCCGTCCCGACCTTCGACGCCCCGAATCCGAGGGCCGTCTTCGCGCTTCGCGACAGGGCCCCGTAGCTCATGCCGCTGATGTAGATGGGGATGTCGATCTCGAGCGGCTCCCGGGCATGCCGGGCGCCGATCACCGTTTTGGTGTTGCACTTCTCCTTGTACCCTTCGAGGGGGAACCGCGTCAGGCCGGTGGAGAGGAAGACCAGGTCGTCGAAGTGCGGGACGCGCTGAAGGGTGCTGAAACTGCTGAGGCGGTAACGGCCGAGATCGGCTTTAGCGTGGATGTCCTCGATGACCTCGGGGGTCCAGGTGGCGTTGGTCTTCTCGATCATCGGCTGGGGGGTCCTTTCGAGCCCTTGGGTCGGTGAGCGCCTGAGGCGGCCCTCAGACGACCTGACGCTCCAGAAGCTCGAGCTTGTCGAAATGGTAAAGCTTGCCGGCGCACACGATCTTCTTGAACGCGGGTTTCAGGGAGATCTCGTTGCGGTCGAGCGTCTCCGCGAGTCCTTCCGCTTCGCCCTTGTCCAGGTCCTCGAACCTGGCGTCATTCCCCAAAGCGCCCGTTTTGCCCCCCACATAGATGGCGCCCTGGTACATCGAATCCCCCACGGCGTCGCCTACGTCCCCGCAGACGATGATGCGACCCTGCTGCATCATGTATCCGGTCAGGTACCCGGCGTTCCCCCCCACCACAATGGTTCCGCCCTTCATGGAGATGCCGCATCGGGCGCCGACGCTCCCCCCGACGACGATTTCGCCGTTGTGAATGGTGCAACCGCAGGAGGCCCCCGCGTTTTTCGAGACGTGGATCCGGCCGTCCATCATGTTGTCGCCCAGGGCCCATCCGGCGTTTCCCCGGATGTACACCTCGGGGCCGTCGCCCAGGCTGGCGGCGAAATAACCGACGCTTCCCTCGATCACGAGCTGGAACCGATGGAAGACGCCCACGGCCAGATTGTGGCGGGCCTGCGGGTTCAGGAGACAGACCTCCTCCCCCTCGGCGGCCAGCCGCTTGAGGGTCTCGTTGACCTCCCGGGTCGTTTTCCCCAGGGCGTCTAGATCGACCACGTCATGACCTCGTTTTCCTGGGGTTCGAACCGCTCGATCTCCTCGGGGAACACCTGACGCAGCGCCACCTCCTCGGAGGCGACGGCGACCACGTCGTGCCGCTCCATGATGACGAGCGGCTTCGCGGACCATTTGTCCTTGGCGCACCCGAGGCCCGTCGGGGTCGAGACCAGGAAGGTGAACGTTCCGTCGAGGTCTTCCAGAGCCCGGTGCAGCGTGCGCTCTAGATCGGCGTCCCGCTCCAGGTGGTGGGCGAGGTAGACGGCGATGAGCTCGGAATCGTTGTGCGTCTGAAACCGGTAACCGTCCTGTTCGTGCAGGCGCTTCATCTTGTGGTAGTTGGTGAGCTGGCCGTTGTGGACCACCGTAATGTCGCAGAAGGGAAAGGCCCAAAAGGGATGGGAATGGGTGATGTCGACCCGGCTCTCGGTGGCCATGCGGACGTGGCCGATCCCGTGCGTGCCGGTCAGGGCGCCGACCTGGTGGCGGGATTCCAGCGCGGCGGCGTCGCCCACGTCCTTGATCACTTCCGAGCAGCGCCCGATGCTGTGGATCCGCACCCCGGGAACTTCGTAAAGGGCGTCGGCCAGATCCCTGATCTCGCCGCCGAATTCGACGGTCAGCCGCATGAATCGCCGGTCGGCGTCCCGGTCCAGGACCTTCGCCCCGGAGCCTTCGACGGCCCCAAGGGCCGCCTCCGCCCATGCGCCCCCATGGCCGTTGCTTTCCTCGCCTCCGTTCGTCTCCGCGCCGGGGGCGTGCAGACGGAGGATGAGATCCCCCGGGAAGCTTTCTCCCAGGATCGTGACGCCCGTCGAATCGGCTCCCCGGTGGCGCATGGACGTCAGCATCCGGACCATGTCTTGGCCGACGGAGCGGCCACGGTCCGGCGCACTTTCGTCGTAGAGAATTCCGGCGATGCCGCACATGTTCCGCTGGTTGCCTTCAGTTCGGCGGGTTCTCTCTTGCATCCATGAGACTATTTATCACGTAACCGCCCGGTCTTCAATCCATGGACTGAATCCGTCAGGCGAAAATTCGGGTCACGAAATCCTGGGAACTCAGAGCGCGGTCAGGAAGCGATCCACCTCCCATTGGGAAACCGTCCGGCTGTATTGGGCCCACTCTTCCCGTTTTACGGAAAGGAATTCGTGGTAGAGGGGCTCGCCCAGGGCGGACTGGACGACGCGGTCCCGCTCCAGGGCGTCCAGCGCCTCGCCGAGATTCTGGGGCAGGACCTTCACACCCCGCTTTTTCAGTTGGGCGGCGCTCATCTCGTACATGTTCCGGCCGATGTTGGGCTCGCCGGGGTCGAACTTTTTGCGGACGCCGTCCATCCCGGCCTTCACGTACGCGGCCATGGCCAGGTACGGGTTGCAGGCGGCCGAGACGGAGCGGTCCTCGAACCGGTCGGCGTCCGGCGTGCGGAACATCTGCGTGCGGTTGTTGTCGCCGTAAGTGATGAATGCCGGGGTCCAGGTGAAGCCCGAGCGGCTGCCGTACAGGGCCGCCCCCGCCTGGAGCCGCTTGTAGCAGTTCACCGTCGGGGAGGTCACCGCCGCGAGGGCGCGCGCGTGGTGAATGAGTCCGCCCAGGAAGTGGTACGCGAACTGCGACTTGCCCAGGCCCTTCGGGTCCTTCTTGTCGATGAAGAGGTTCCTTCCCGTCCGGGCGTTGGCGATGGAGAAGTGGAAGTGCGCGCCGCTTCCCGTCCGGTCGTCGAAGGGCTTGGCCATGTGGGTGGCGATGCAGCCGTGGGCCTTGGCCGCCTGGCTGGTCATCATCTTGAACAGGATGTACCGGTCGGCGGTGATCAGGGCGTCGGCGTAGGCGAAGTTGATTTCGTACTGCCCGTTGGCGTCCTCGTGGTCCACCTGGTAGACGTCCCAGCCCAGCCCGTTCATGTAGCGGGTCACCGTCCGGAGGTAATCAAGCTGGCCGGACATCGCCTTGAAGTCGTAACAGGGTTTCGCCAGGGTGTCCACGCCGTCGGGATCATCGATGGCGATCCCCCCGTCGGGGCCGCGCCGGACCAGGAAGTGCTCTGGCTCCATACCTACGTTGAGGACGTAACCGTCCTCCCGCAATTCATGGAGGACTTCCCGCAGTCGGGTCCGGCTGCAAAAAGGATGGGGCTCATCGTCCACGAAGGTGTCGCAGGCGAACCGGGCGAGGCCCTCTTTCCAGGGGATCAACGTATAGGAGGAAAGGTCGGGCTTGGCCATCATGTCGTGACTGTGGGGTCCCTGCCCCAATCCCAGGACCGCCGCCCCCGCGAATCCCGCCCCGCCCTCGCAGAGGTCGTCGAAATGGCCGGCCGGCACAAGCTTGACCTTGGCCGATCCGTAAAGATCGACGAACTGCGCGAGGATGAACTCCACCTTGTCCTGTTTGAGGCGTCTTGCCGCCTGCTCTTTGTTCATTCCAGGTCTCCTGATCGGGCGATCTCCGCGCCGATCCCGGAACCGGCGCGGACCCCGCTTCCAGCCGGAATCCCTCCGGGCATCGACTGAACTACCGTGTGCGGAACTTATGAGAATCTCTATCACGACCTGGATTCCCGAGTCAAACGGTATGGCGCCCGGAATGAGATTCCTGTATAGGTTCAGATAGATGTGAGACATCTCCTTGGGTAGGGAGTAGAGTTCCAGGGGCCAACAGAGAGAGAGGAGG
>JASLXW010000270.1:297-5786 GCA_030740135.1 Nitrospinota bacterium | reverse complement strand
GTGGAACATGGCATGGTTGCCGCGCAGCACCCAGTCCAGACGCACTTTGACCTTCTCGGCCGCCGCCGAGCCGGCCAGAAACAGCAGGGCCGCCGCCATGGCCGACCATCCGAACCGCATCCACCTTCCGTCGCCCATGTTACATCCTCCTTGAACCGTCCGTTAGACCAGCGGGCCGCTTTCCCGGGCCGCCTCGTGCCACGGGAACAGCCTTCGGCCCGCCAAAGAAACCAGGTAGTACAGGATCACGCCGATGACCGAGATCACGGCCACGGCGGCGAACAGCGTTGCGGACTCCATGTCGGAGGAGGCCACCCGGATCTGGTACCCCAGCCCGTTGCTCCCGGAGATCCATTCCGCCACGAAGGCCCCGATGACCGCGAACGTCATGGCGATCTTGAACCCCTCGAACATGTAGGGCAGGGCGTGGGGGATCTGGATCTTCCGGAGGATCATCCACCGGGAGACCGCCACCGATCGGGCCAGGTCGATGAGGTTGGGGTCCACGGATTGCAAGCCGTAGATGGTGTTGATGATCACCGGGAAGAACGAGATCAGGATCACGATCGCCACCTTCGTCCCCAGCCCCAGGCCGAACCACAGGAGCATGATGGGCGCCAGGGTGATCTTGGGAATGTTCTGGAAGAAGATCACGATGGGGTAAAGGGTCCGCTGCACGAACCGGGAGGAGACCACCGCGACGGCGATCCCCACCGCCAGGATGTCGCCGATGACGACCCCCAGGAGGATCTCCTGTGTGGTGATCCAGGCATCCTCGTAGAACCCCTCGTAGATGATCAGATCCTTGAAAATGGCCGAGGGTGGCGGAATGAACCAGGCGGGCACCTGAAAGAAGGGAATGGCCGCCTCCCACAGCGCCATGAGGACCACCACCGTCACGGCCGTCGGCCAGAACCGCCGAATGATGTCTTTCCCCCGGTTCACCTTGCCTCCTCCCCCCTCTCCAGGAGATCCCGCAGCCTGTCGAGATGCCGCTGAAACTCCGGCGTTGTCTGCTGCTCAAGGCGGCGTGGACGCGGCAGGTCAATCTTCACCCGTTCGACCACCCGGCCCGGCTTGCCCGCCATGACGTAGACGGTGTCCGACAGATAGACCGATTCCCGGATGCTGTGGGTGATGAACACGACGGTCTTTTGCGTCTGCCGCCAGATGCGCAACAACTCCTCGTTCATGTTGTCCCGGGTCATGGCGTCCAGGGCGCCGAAAGGCTCGTCCATCATCAGGATGGCCGGGTCGATGGACAGGGCGCGGGCGATGGCCACCCGCTGCTTCATCCCTCCCGAAAGCTCCCGGGGGTAGTTGTGGTGAAAACCCTCCAGCCCCACCATCCGCAGGAACTCCTCGGGGTCGCCGAACTTCGCATCCGAGCCCATGGCCCCCGCCAGCTCCACCAGAAACCCCGCGTTTCGGCGGACGTCCCGCCAGGGCAGGAGGGTGGGCTCCTGGAAGACGATCCCGAAGAGCCGCCGTCTCCTGGCCTCGTGGGGGCTTCCTCCTTCGATGGTCACTTTCCCCTCCGAGGGGTCGAGCAGGCCCGTGATCACCTTGAGCAGCGTGCTCTTCCCGCACCCGGAAGGGCCGATGAGCGAGACAAATTCCCTCTCGTGGACGTGCAGATCGATGTCCTCCACGGCGGTGTAGGGCTCCCCCCGTTGGGCCTCGTAGGTGACGGCGACGCCTTTCAGCTCGATGATCCCGCTTCGAGAGGAGGCCTCTCCGCGGTGGGATTCCGTCGCCCGGTCTTCTTTAATCAAAGCCGTCTGCGGTTCCATTTTGGGGTTCGGCCATTCTGCACGCTTGATTCTGCGGATATCCCGTCTCACATGAGGTTGAGGAGCGCCTCCATCTGGGCCGACCTCTTCCCCATCAGCGCGGGGATGTCCACGTCAGAGTAATCGTAAAACCCTTTCTTCGTTTTCAGGCCCAACTCGCTCTTGGCCACCCTCCCGGCGACGGTCGGGCTCACCCCCTTGGAGTCGCAGAGTTCGGCGTTCAGGTACCTGGACACATCGTGGTAAACGTCGAGACCCGCCAGGTCCAGCAGGGCCATCGGTCCCATGAAGGCGAGCTTCAAGGCGAAGGCCTCGCTCACCAGGAGGTCGATGTCCTCCGCGTCCGCCACCCCCTGTTCGTAACAGTACATGGTCTCCCGGAGCAGGGCGTACAGGATGCGGTTCCCCAGGAACCCCGGCACGTCCTTCTTGACCATGACCGGCTTCTTGCCGATTCGCTCCACCAGCGCCCGAGTGGTCTCGACGACGGCGTCCGAGGACTTCCGGCCGCGGATGACCTCGATGACCCGGACGACGTGGGGCGGGTTCCACCAGTGCATGCCGACGACGCGGGAGGGGTCCCGGACGCCCTCGGCGATGAGGGAGATGCTGATCCCCGAGGTATTGGAGGCCAGCGGAATCCCGGGCGGAGCCACCATTTCCAGCTCAGCGAAGACGGAACGCTTGAGCTCGAGCGCTTCCGGGACGGCCTCCAGAACGAAATCCACCCCCTCCAGGGCCTCGGCCAGGTCCGTCGTCCCCCGGATGCGACCCCGGATGGCTTCTTCTTCCCCCTCGGCCACGGCGCCCGCGGCCGATAGGGCCTTCAAGGTCTCATCCTGCGTCTTCCGGGCCCGGTCCAGAAACTCCTGATCCACGTCCCGAAGGCTCACGCCCAAGCCGGCCTTGGCGAACCATAGGGCGATGCCGTTGCCCATGGTCCCCGTGCCGATGACGGCGACCTTCCGGATCTCTTCCATTCGTCTCCTCCCGGCAAGGTCCGCCGGCGCGGGCGGGCGGAGACCTCCGCTATGAGGTCTTGCCGGGTGGTTTAATCCCCGGCAGGAACTCGTTCGTGAAGACCTCCTCGGGCCGGACCGGGGTCTTGAGCTTGATGTACCGGTCGATGGTTTCCAGCGTCTTCTTCATCTTGGCCAGGTTGATGTACCCCAGGCCGTGCCGCCTGGCGGTCCCCGTCACCAGGGCGTCCTCCGAGATATTCCATTCCCCCAAGGCGGCCTCACGATTGGAGATGGTGAGGTTCTTAGCGAGGAAGATGTCCATCCCGGCCTTCGGGTTCCCGATCACCCAGGCGATGCTCTCGGTCAGGGCCCGCATGAACCGGCGGGCCTGATCCGGCTTCGAGGCGATGTGGGACTCCTGAGAGAACCAGCCGTGGGAGTAAATGTCCAGGCCGTTGTCCCGGTAGAGCATGGGGACGAGCTCGTCCCCCATCTGCTTCGCCTTGGCGTTCACAGTGGGGAAGATGACGTGGACCGTGAGGATGGCGTCCACCCGCTTGGCCAAAAGGCTGGGGTTCTTGGCAGCCGGCTTCATCGCCAGGATCTTCCAGTCTCCCTCCTTCAGACCGTTGGTGGCCGCCACCGCGGGGAACATCTTGAGGGCCGCGCCGCCCACCGCCTCCCCGATGGTCTTGCCCTTCAGGTCGGCGATCGTGCGGATGCCGGAGCTCTTCAGGGCGTAGGCCACCAGCAAACCCTTGTCTGCGAAGATCCCCAACATTTTGATCTTGGCGCCCCGGGCGCGGCCCAGGATGATCGATCCCGTGTCGGCCAACCCGTAATCTCCGTCCCCGGAGGCGATGCGTTTCACGGTGTCCGAAGAGCCGAATCCCCTGCGAATGGTGAGGTCGATGCCGGCCGCCCGGAAGATCCCCCGCTCTTGGCCCACCCAAAGCGGGGCGTGCTTGCCGTAAGGCAGCCAATCGAGGAGGAGGGTGACCTTCTCGGCCGCAACCGCCGGGGCCGCGGTCAGGACCCATGCCAACACCCATCCAGTCAGCCATGCAAAAACGCTCGTTGCTTTCATGATAATCTCTCTCCCTCCTTCCGGGCGATGAATTCCCCCCCTCCCCCCCCCAGACGTCCACCTTGTCGGTGAACGAGAAGCTGACCCTCGCAGGCGAATCTCGGGCGCCCTCACACCTTCCCTCCGCCCCTGCTGAAACCGGCTGGCCGATGAGGATGGGTCGCGGACCGCCGCGCCGACGCGTTTCCGGAGGCCCCCTTTTCGGCACGGGCGCGCCGGGAAGGACGGCTTGTCGGCCGCGCGGCATCCTCCCCTGCGGCGGCGCCGTTGTCCGGACCCCGCTCGGCGTGGGCGCTCAAATAGCTGACCGTGAAGAAAGGAGGCGGCGTGCACACCGAAAGGATGACGGCCTCTCGCTTGCCGGTGTTCCTCCAGAAGTGGGGGATGTCGGACTTGAAGTGCAGACAGTCCCCTTCCCCGAGCGTATAGGTCTCCTCGCCCACGCGATACTCGATCTTCCCCTGGAGGCAGAGTTTCACCTCCTCACCCGGGTGCTGAAGGGGCTCCTCGCCGCTGACCCCCCCGGGGGCGATCTTCAACAGCGTCGCCTGAAGAAAGGAGTCGCGCAGATCCATCGCCACGTCCTCCACCCGAAGCCCCGAAGCTGGGACCTCCGTCACCGGGCGCTCCCGGCGGCGGACGAGTTGAACGTCCCCGGCGCGCTCCCCCTCCTCCAGGAAGAAGCTCACGCTCCGCCCCAGCCCCTGGGCGATCTTGATGACCGACGCCACCGAGGGGACGATGGTGTTGGACTCAATCTTCTGGATGGTCGTAAATGAGACACCGGTCAGGTGGGCCAGAGCCCGAAGGGATAAGCCCGCTTGCTTGCGCAACCAGCCGATCCGCTCGCCGATTTTGATGATCCGGTGATCGACCTGGGGGTCTTCGCCGGCCATGTCGCCTCCACCCGAATCTCGGAAAGGCGCCCGTCGGGGACCCCTCTGCGCCGAGGAGCCACGCCCGCACAACCCCCGCCGGCCTGTCCATTGCCGCGGGACGAAGGATCCCCTCCGCTGACTCCGGAGGACACGCGCCTGCTTGATGTAAGAATCTTTTGTACCGGATAAGAAACTACATGTCAACGCCTTTTTTCAGGCCGGCCGACGGATTTGGGAGGAGAGTCGTCCATGGAAGGGAGCCTTGTTTCCCTTGCGGTGCGTGTGATAGGAATAACCTTGTCTACCGTCACCCGGTTGTTTTGTCAGCGTTTTCGGCCTGTCGGTCATTGCCCTCCACCCGGCGTGGCGGATGGAAGGGTTGGACGATAGCGTTTCCGGCCGCAGGGTTTCTTGTTCTTCCGTGTTCGGAGTGAAAAAGGATGACACAAATCCAGACAGCCGTCGGCATCGGGGCGACCTTTCAGCGGATGATCGACGAGGGCGAGGTCGCCGTCATCGAGCGCGAGGTGGACAGCGTCCACGAGGTCGCCGGGATCTTCATGAAGCTGGACCAGCTCCGTTACACCCCGGCGGTTCTGTTCCAAAACGTTAAGGGATACACGATGCCCGTCGGGGGGACGCTGTTCAGCGAGCGCTCCCGGATCAAGCGGTTCCTGGGCATGCCGGAGGAGGACATCGCGTTCAAGCGCGCCTTCCTGGCCGCGATGGAGAAGCGGGTGGACCCCGTCGTGGTCTCCGACGGCCCCTG
>JASLXW010000270.1:0-287 GCA_030740135.1 Nitrospinota bacterium | reverse complement strand
AAGAGTTCGACGCCCTGAGTTTTGTCCCTTCCATCCAGGCGTCGCTCGACGACGGGGGGAAGTACTTCCAGTCCGCCGTCGTCTCCAAGGACCCCGAGACCGGCGCGCGGAACATGGGCGTGTACCGGAACATGATCCTCGATGACAACCGCACGGTCATCAACATCCGGCCCGAGGCCCACATCGGGATGCACTTCCGGAAGGCCAAGGAGCGGAACGCGCCTTTCCCCGTCGCGCTCGTCTTCGGGATGGACGCGGAGAACTATCTGGCCTCCGTCACGAAGCTT
>JASLXW010000026.1 GCA_030740135.1 Nitrospinota bacterium | reverse complement strand
GCGGTGTTTTCATCGTCGCCGGGGGCCGGGGGGGGGGGGGGGGGGGGGGGGCGGGTCGAAGTGGACATCCACTACACCAACCATGAGGGCGAGTGCATCGACCTGATTCAAGAGGCGTTCTTGAAGGGCTGGGACGGCCTTGTCATTAATCCGGGGGGCTTCACCCGCAACTCGCCGGCCGTCGAGGAGACCCTGCGGATGACGGGCATCCCCTACGTGGAGGTCCACATGAAGAACCTGGAGGCCCACGGAGGCCGCTCGGTCCTCGCGAAGAGCGCGATCGGGGTGATCATGGGTTTCAAAGAGAAAGGATACCTCTATGCCCTGGACGCCCTGTGCGATTGGCTGGAAGGACGCTTGGGCGGACCATAGAGCCGTTCCGCAATTCGAGGGTATATTTTGAAATGTAAGTCTTGACATCTTTTTGCACACCGGAACATTCATCCCGTTCCCGATGTCCAATCAACGAAAACGCCCCGGTCCTTAGTTTCGCCATTGGGCGGTGGTAAACTGCATCTCGACGCTCGATATTCCTTCCTACACCGACCGGCTTGCCTGGTGAGGGCCCTGGAGATGAGATTCCCCTTCCTTCCGCCTCGCACGGCTCCCAGGGGTGGCTCGGCGAGCCGCCCCTGTTTCGTCCTCCTCCTGTTCCTGACCCTTCTCTTCCCCGGAGACCTTCCCGCCCAACTCAAGATGAACCCCAGGGAAGAAGCGCTTGTTGATGCCATTTTCAAGGCCGCGGTCGAGGTGATAAAGGACCCATCCGACACCCGGCTCAACACCCTTGTGAAAAAGAATAAAGCCCTCGTCGCACGCTTCCTTAAAGGGTTCATCCGCCGGCCGCCCTGTTCCGAGAAAGAAGAAAAGCGCGACGCTTACCTCACCCTTTCGGCGATTCTCGCGGAAAGTTTTCTGAAGGTTCACGGCAAAGGGCCCAAAGGGGAGCGGGCGGTCCTTCTGCGCGGCTGGGCGCAAACGTTTCACTCCGAAGCCTATGAGCGCAGGAATCGCTCGGATTCGACGACGTTCGTCCTCTGGCTGACCGCCCGGGCGCTCTACAAGGAGATAGGAGACCGAAAAATTTAGGTGGATGTCCTGCTCGGGCTCGCCTCTTCGTTGAACTCGGCCGGCGGCGATCGCCAGGCGATCCCTTACCTCAAGGAGGCCTTGGCGCTCGCCCGGAAGATCGGGTACGCGAAAGGGGAGGAGATTGCCGTCAACAGCCTGGGGATATCCTCTGAGAAGGTCGGCAACACCGTATCCGCCATCATCCATTTCGGGGAAGCGTTGGAGATCGCCCGCCGAAAGGGGGATCGCAAATCCGAAGCGGAGAATCTAAACAGCCTGGCCGTCGCTTGGGGCAGCCGGGACTACTACCTCCGGTCCATCGGTTACAACGAGCAAGCCCTGAAGATCAGCCGTGAAATCGGAGACCGAGAAGGCAAAGGAACGCAGTTGAACAACCTGGCCATCGCCTATGAGGCGATCGGGGAATACCGCCGCGCCATACGTTACGGCGGGCGGGCGCTGGAGATCGTCCGCGCGCTCGGTGATCGACGGGGGGAGGGAACGATTCTCTATAATCTCGGGGGCGTTTACGCCTCCCTTGGAGATCTCCGTCAGGCCATCCGTTACCACAAGCAGGCCCTGAAAACCGCCCGCCAATCGGGAGCTCGCGGCACGGAAGCAAACAGCCTGAGTGTTCTGGGCGGCGACTATCGGGCGTTGGGCGACTACCGCCGGGCCGTCTCCTACGGCGAGCGGGCGCTCGCCCGTTTCAAGGCCAACCGGGATCAATATGGAGTCGAGCCCGCACGGGGAATCCTGGGTTTGTCCTATCTTTTGGCCGGCGATGCCGACAAAGAACGGGAATACCTCGAAGGCGCGGATTCCCTCCGCAAGGCCATCTACCGTCTCACGCAAGGCCGCCCGCAAAGGGCCGTCTCTCTCCTCGAGGCGGCGCTTTCAGCGTGGGAGAAGAAAGAGGGCGGCACGGACACGCTTCTCGGCAGCTACATCACGCTTGCCCGCGGGTATGAATCGCTCAAGAAGGTCAAAAAAGCCCGCAACTTCTACATCAAAGCCCTCGGTTTTGTCGAAGGAGAGCGGGAAAAGCTCACCGAGGCGCAGCGGGAGCATTTCTTCAGCCGGAAAATTTATGGGATACACAGCCGCATGACGCCTTACGAGGGCTTGATTCGGCTTTCCCATGCCGAACGGGCGTTCGAGTACGCCGAAGCCATGAAGGCCCGGCAGATGTTGGAGCAGGCCGCCCGAAGGGAAGCCGGCCGCGATCCGGCCGTCCCGGATTCCCTCAGGGCGGAAGAAGAAAAAGCGATCCGGGTGCTGACCGACCTCCTCAGGCGGAAGGACTCGGCGACGAAGCGGAACGACAAGAAGGGGCTTCGGGAGACCGAGGGCGCCCTCAAGACCGCACGTGAAAGACGCAATGCCCTTGTCGCCCGCCTCTACCGCGAGGCCCCCGAGTACGCCGCCATCCGCTACCCCCGGCCCCTGAAAATCGAAGAGGTCAACCTCAAGCGGGGCGAGGTCCTCATCGAATTCGCCTTGACCGACACGACGACCCACGCCTTCCTCCTCCGGGGCAACCGGATCGTCAAAGCGATTCGGAAGGACGTGGGACGGGCCGAGGTGGATAAGCTCGTCGAGGCGCACCGGCGGCAGATCTCGGAAGTCTCAAGGCTGGGCAATCCCGACTTCGACCAGACCCCCGGTTACCGGCTCTTCGCCCTCTTGTTGAAAGATCTTCTGCCGCTCGTCCGAAAGGACGAGGAGATCATCCTCGTTCCGGACGGAAAGCTGGCGCTTCTGCCCTTCGAGGCCCTGCCGATCACGCCCGAGAAGCCCGTGATGAAACAGGGACCGTATGGGTATTTCCCTTCGGGCATCGCCTGGCTCGGGGAGAGATACCGCGTCCGGTACGAGCAGTCGGCCAGCGCGTTGACGCAGAGGCGGTCATTGGAGAATGCAAGCGGGCGGGTACGGAGCCCCGCCCCTACATTTGGGTTGTTTGCACTCGCGGACCCGGTGTTCGGGAAGGACGATCCTCGATACGGACAGACGGCGGTCGCGTCGGCAAGGACCGGAGGGCTGAGCCTCATGGGGGCCGTCGAAAAGGTGGGAGGACTGGCCCTCGTTCGTCTTCAGGAGACGGGGGAGCTGGCCGAGCGGCTGGGCCGGTTGTTCCGGGACGCCGGGGCCGAGAGCCTGACGGGTCTCCAAGCGACGAAGCGGAACCTCTTCGCCAAAGACCTTCGCAAATTCCGCCACCTGGTCTTCGCCACGCACGGACTCCTGGGCGGCAAGGTCTCCGGCCTCATGGAGCCTGCCCTCGTCCTCGCCCGGGGGGGGACGGGAAGGAGCGCGACGCCTTCCTGACGTTGAGCGAGGCGATGACCCTTCGTCTCAACGCCGATGTCGTCGCCCTCACGGCGTGCGAAACGGTCGTGGGGAAGCAGGTCGCCGGAGAGGGCGTCATGAGGATGGGCCGGGCGTTCCAGTACGCCGGGGCCAAGTCCGTCCTGGTCTCGCTTTGGAGCGTGGCCGAGGCGTCCACGACCCTCCTGATCGAGCGGTTCTTCTCTTACCTCAAGAACGGGGCCGACAAGGTCTCGGCGCTTCGCCGGGCGCGGGAAGACGTCATCCGGGCCGGATACCGGCATCCGTTCTTCTGGTCGCCCTTCATCCTGATCGGAGGGGGCGACAAGCCCAGGTCGGAGGCGCGCCCGGCCCCGGCCCAAAGAACACCGGAGAGGGTGGCCTACAAAGACCCCTCGGCTCGGCGACTGCCCGGCGGTCGCGTCGAGGGGCATCATCTCCCACTTCGTCCGCGTCAAAACGATGGGGATCGGCGGAACGCGCGAAGGGAAGCTCACCTTCCGGAACATCCTCTTCGAGACCGGCTCCGCCACACCGAAAAAGGGGTCTCGCTGTCAGTTGTTCGAGCTGGGGAAGGCCCTTTCGGTCCTGACCCGACACCGGGGCATGAAGTTCCGGATCGAGGGCCACACGGATTCCAAGGGGAGCGGGGAATACAACCTCGCCCTGTCCGAGCGCCGGGCGGTTGCGGTGGTCCGCTACCTGATCGGAAATCACGGGCTGAGACGCGAAAACCTTCGCGCCGTCGGCCTCGGCGAGACCCGTCCGGCGGCGACGAACGAGACCCCCGAAGGCGGCCGCCTGAACAGGCGGGTGGAGGTGATCCTGGATCAGTAAGCGCAGATTTTTCCTTTTGGCCGTTCCGGTCTTTATCGTCTGCGTGTCCCTGCCCGGCTTTGCCCGCGCCGACCTCCGCGGCTCCGTCCGGAAGCTGGCGGCGGCGCTCGCCCGGACGATCCCGGCCGGGATCCGGATGGGGGTCGTCGAGTTCACCGCGGGCGGAGGGTGGGGGGAGCCCGGGAAGAAGTCCTCCATTTTCGGGCTTCACCTAGGCGACCTCCTGGCGACGGAGCTCGCGCGGGCGTCCAGGGGACGGTTCTCCGTTGTCGAGCGCCTTCAGCTGAGAAAGCTCCTGCGGGAGGCCGAGCTCTTCGGCGACGCCGACCCGTCGGCCCGGCCGGACCTTTCGAAGGCCGGCGTCGGGGGGATCGTGACGGGGACGTATCTTCCCTCCGGTCCCGGCGTCCTGATCTCCGGCCGGTTGATTCAGGTGAAAGACGGCGCGGTCCTCGCGGCGGACAGCCTGACCGTCGCCCTGGACCGCGCGACCCGGGGCCTCATCGACAGGGACTTCCCCCGGCTTGAAAGCACGGGCGCGCCGGCCGGGCGGCTGAAGCGGCCCCTCCTCGACGCGGGCGTTTTCTACGAGGCCCCGAACGGACGGGGTTACCCGGTGAGGGACGGGATGACCCTTTATGAGGATGACAACTACCGCCTCTATTTCAAGGCCAACCGAAGGGCGTATGTCTATGTGATTCAGGTGGACTCGGGCGGAGCGGTCTTTCGATTGTTCCCCAACACGGAAGGAAAATTTGGTTACCGGACGATCGGAAACCCCGTTGCGGCGGGGACGGCCGTCTGGGCGCCTCCATCCCCGAAGTTCCTCTGCCTGGATGAGAACAAAGGCCGGGAGGAGATTTACTTCTTCGCCGCCGGGCGGCCCATCGACGTGTTTGAAGGCGCCGCCCCCCTGACGGGCAAAAGCGTCAGGCGGGCGATCAATCTGATGGGTGTGAAGGGAGCGCGGCCGGGAAAGGCGACGGTCGAGATCAAGACCGCCGACGGGAAGATACTCTCGTACGAACAGGTCCGCGCCCGGGTGAACGCCCGCGGCGATTTAATGCACCAGGTCTGGTTCCGGCACCGCTGAGCCGGGGCGTCCCGGACCGGCGAATCCTCTTTGGAAAATTTCCGAATCCCGTCCGCTTGACATTCATCCTTGATGTGATGAAATGGCGCAGGCTCGCCGTCTGACTCCGGCGGCGATG
Organism: Nitrospinota bacterium; assembly: GCA_030740135.1. The sequence goes on along the minus strand of JASLXW010000026.1, from coordinate 11,628 downwards.
CGCCCAAACGAGACAACCAATCAACCGGAGGCCGGAGTGGGGGGGCTCGGCGCGACCATCGGTTTTACGATCCATGCCCTGATCGTGGAATTGTGGTTCTTTGCGTCGTGAATGCCGTTCTTGCCGTTGCCTGGGGGAGAGATTTGTCCCCGCCCTGAACTGGAGGAGGTGTGAACATGGCAACCGTTGAGATCGTCGACCGTTCGGAAATGACCGATACGTTGATGGATATGCTCCACGTGGCGCCCGAGAAGACGGCCATCATCACCATCGACATGCACCGGGGGCACCTGGACACGGAGGTGGCCACCATGCCCGCCTCGGAGGAGGACGCCGAGCGGGTGATCAAGGCCGCTGAGGACGTCATCGACTTCGCCCGCGTCCACGGCGTTCCCATCATCCATGTGAAGCTGGTCTTCCGCAAGATTCTCGGCCTGGGCAGCGAGGGGATGCGGGTCCCCTTCTGGAAGGCGCTCCACGACATCCAGGACGAAAAGAACCGCCTGAGCCCCGGGCGCAAAAGCACCGTGGACGACCACAACATCATGGGCTCGGTCCAGACGGAGATCATCCCCAGCCTCTACGCCGAAGGCGACTACGTGATCGACAACAAAAAGCGCCTGGACTGCTTCATGGGGACGGATTTGGAAGGCCTGCTCTTGTCCCTGGGCGTTGAGAACGTTTGTCTCATGGGCATCAACACGAACACCTGCGTGATGAACACGGCCTTCACCGCCTTCAACAAAAACTATCGGGTGATCGTGATGTCCGATTGCGTCGCCAGCATGTACGGCGACGACCTCCACGTCCTGGGCCTCCAGAACGTCGCCCGGTGCCTGGGCTGGACGCTGACCAACGAGGAGTTCAAAGAGAAGATCGCGGCGGGCGCCGAGGCCAAGCGGCCCGATTGAGGGTGGGGTTCCGGCTTCGTTCCGCCTGGGCGGCGACGTAGGAAGGCCGGTCGTGGAAAACGGGGTTGTGGCGGAGTTGCCGACTGGGGTATACTCTGGATATCCGTGAAGTGGTGTTGATGTCTGTCCGAACCAGGGTAGTTTTGAGCCTTCCGCTCTTATTCGCCAGGAGGGGGGTCCTTCTGGAGGGGGGCGGCCAGCCGGAGGAGGGAATGAGATGAAGCGCAGAACGTTTCTCAAGGGAACAGCGGCCGCGGGGGCCATGGCGGCGGCGGGCCCGTTTGTCCGCATCAACAAGGCCGATGCCTACACGAAGGTGCCCGAGCCCGGGCCCGATGAGCTTCGAATCATCGAGTCAGCGAAAAAGCTGAAGAAGAACGTAGACTTAAGCTTTGTCGCCTGGGGTGGCCACTCCAAGGGTGAAATGGTGGAGTTGGCGGCTGCCTTCAAGAAGCATACGGGAATAGGTCTTGGGAAACCCATTGATATCGGTTTCCCCCAACTGTCCTCGCGGGCCATGGCGGAGATGGTGTCGCGCTCCGGAAAGATCGACCTGTTGCACGTCCACAGCGACACCGTCCCGACCCTGTACACCGGGGGTCTCGCGGCGCCGCTCAATGATTACATGGAGTCGGCCAAGTTCGACTATTCGAGCGTGGGGACGTTTGCCGAGATGTCTCAGATCGAGGGAAAGACCATCGGGCTGGTGACCGACGGGAACTGCCACACGTATTTTGTCCGCAAAGACCTCCTAGGAAATCCGGATCACCAGAAGCGCTTCGCGGACAAGTACGGGTACCCCCTGAAGTTCGCCGCCACCTGGAAGGAGTACCTCGATCAGGGCGCGTACTTCGGATCGGACCCGAGCAAGATGAGCGGCTTCGGGAACCTTCGGGCGAGGCGCTGGGGGTTTTGGTGGTTCTTCATCAACTACTACAACCACGGGCTTTTCCCCTTCAACGACGACCTTTCCTTGAACTTCGACAATGACACCGCCGAAGCGGCCCTCGAGGCCTATCTCGCGGAGAAGAAATACGTCCAGAAGGACCTCGACAACTGGGGGACCTCCCAGATGTGGCTGCTTCTCAGCGGGGCGAAGGCCTACCAGAGCATTTACTGGGGAGGCGTTCTGCCCGTCGTGGAGAACCCCAAGAAGTCGAAGTCGGCCGGGAAGTGGGCCCATGGCGCCGTGCCCGCGAACGTCCTGCCCAATGGGAGGAAGATCGCCCGGACGTGTGCGGCCGGCCCGCCCCTCGTTGTGGTGAATGATTTTGGCAAGAACAAGGACGCGGCGGCCCACTTGGCCATGTGGTGGACATCGCGGCGCAACTCCACCTACATCGTCGGCGGGTCTATCAGCACCGTGCACGACCCCTGGCGGAAGGAGCACTTCTCAGACCCCGAAGTCCGCAAGGGCTACACGCCGGCCGGCACGGACGCCATTTACCTCAACCAGCAGATCAACTCCCCGATGGTCCGTACGACGGGGGCGCAGGAGTTCAACGACACCCTCGACAAGAACATCTCGAACGCCTGGCTCGGACTCGTCAAACCCCGAGCGGCCTTGAAGGCCATCGAGAAGGACTGGCACAAGATCATCCGCCGGGTCGGGAAATCGCGGATGAAGAAGGACGTGAAGGCGTACCGCAACGCGATGCCCAAGGTCGATGTGCCGAAGGCAGGCTGAGCGCGGTGTGAACCCGGGCCCGGGGGTCTCGCGGCCCCCGGGCCTGATCTTTTTTGCCTCTTTCGAGTTAGAAACAGATGGCCCAGGCAACCCCGGTCAGGCGAAAGGGCGGGATCCTCCGTTGGGGGGCGCTCACCCCCCTCGTCCTCGCCCTCGTGTTCATGATCCCGGTTCTCCTCCTCCAAATCTATCTCACCCTCCATCAGTGGACGGCCTACCTGGGACCCTGGTGGAGCGCGAACTTCGTGGGTCTTGAGGTCTTTTGGGAGGCCCTCACCGATGAGCGGTTCCTCTGGGCGCTGGTCAGGTCTTTCATCTTCGCGGGGCTCTCGACCCTCCTCACTCTCCTCCTCGGCTTCGGCCTGGCCCATCTCCTTCAAAAACCCTTCCGCGGCCGGGCCCTTTACTACCTGGTCTTCATCATCCCGATGCTCACGGTTCCCGTGGTCATCGGCTTCACCTTTCAGATGCTCCTCTACCAGGACGGCCCCATCAACCAGATGCTGAGCATCTTCGTCCCCGGGGACATCCGGATCTCCTGGCTGGGAGACCCCACCGCGGCCTTTGCCACCATGGTTCTGATCGAGGTCTGGAACTGGACCCCCTTTGTCATGATTATCATACTGGCCGGCCTAGTGAGTTTGCCGAAGGAGCCCGTCGAGGCCGCCCAGGTCATGGGCGCCAGCCGGTTCCAGATCTTCGCCCACGTGACGCTGCCCCTTCTGAAACCGGTCCTTTTATTGGCGATCATCTTGAGATTCCTGGAAGCCCTGGCCGAGTTCCCCAAGTTCTGGACCATCACCCAAGGCGGGCCGGGGACCGCCACGGAGACCATCCCCATCTACCTCTACCTGACGGCCTGGGAGTATGCGAACGTCTCGCACGCGGCGGCCATGAGCTACATCGTCCTCCTGCTCGTGGGGACCATCATCTACTTCGCCATCCGGACGTTGCTGCGGCAGAAACAGTCCCTGGACGTGATGTTCGCGAAGACGGAGGGCTGAAATCTTGAGGCGAGACACACGGAGGAAGGTTTTCTTAGGCGTCCGACATGCCCTGCTCTCTTTTTGGCTGCTCATCTCGATCATCCCCATCTATTGGATGGTGACGACCGGGTTCAAGCTCCCAGAGCAGTGGTACACCTGGCCGCCCACCTGGTTTCCATCTCCGCCTACATTGGAGAACTTCTACATAACCTGGATGGGATACCAGATGATCGCCCGTCCGGGCATCGTATTGCCCACCATCAGCCTGGATCCCCTCCTGGCCTTGGGGAACAGCGTCGTCATCGCGGGCAGTGCGACCCTCCTTTCCGTGACCATCGGACTCCTGTTGGCCTATGGGGTCTCGCGCTATCAGATCCTCCCGGAAAAGCGGATGTTCAACCTCCTCGTTCTCCGGATGATGCCCCCCATCGTCATCGCCATCCCCCTCGTGATCTGGTATTCGACGCTGAAATTTCTGGACACCTGGCACGGGATGATCATCATCTACACGATCACGACCATCCCTTACGCGGCCTGGATGACCAAGTCTTTCATCGATGAGGTGCCGGAGGAGATGGAGCAGGCCGCCCAACTCCTGGGGGCGAGCAAGCTCCGGGCATTTTTCACCATCGTTGTCCCCCTTATCCGGTCAGGTGTCGTGGCGACGTGCATGTTCATTCTCATCTTGACGTGGAGCGAGTACCTCCTGGCCCTGGTCATGACAGCGGCCGATGCGCAAACCATGCCGGTCCAGCTCAGCAAGTTCGAAGGCGCCAGCGAGGGGAGGCTCTACGGATTCCAGTCCGCCATGTCCATCGGCGTGACCATCCCCCTCATCGTTATTGGTATTTTGATTCACAAACACCTGGTTCGCGGCTTCTCCTTTGGGATGATACGGAGGCAATAAGGCGTGGGAAGCATTCGTCTGGAAAATCTTCGCAAGGAGTTCGGCGGCGACGTGGTCGCCGTCGCGAATACCAACCTGACGATCGAAGACGGGGAGTTCGTCGTCTTTGTGGGCCCTTCGGGGTGCGGCAAGACGACGACCCTGCGAATGATTGCGGGTCTCGAGGATCCAACCCGGGGAGACATCTATATCGGGGCCGTACACGTCAACGACTTGGAGCCGGGAGCGCGTAACATCGGGCTCGTCTTCCAGAACCTGGCCCTGTTCCCCCACATGAACGTCTTCGACAACATCGGTTTCGGGCCCAAGATGAAAAAGATGGACCCGGAAGAGCGCCGGCGGCGCGTGGAGGAAGTGGCCCGGATGGTGCGAATTCACCCCCTCCTGCCTAAGCTTCCGGGGCAGCTCTCGGGCGGCGAGGCGCAGCGCGTCGCCCTCGCGCGGACGTTGATCACCCACCCGCAGGTGTTTCTGCTGGATGAGCCCCTGAGCAACCTGGACGCGAAGCTCCGGAAGGAGATGCGGGCCGAGGTCGACCGCCTGCACAAGGAGCTGGAGAAGACCTTCGTCTACGTCACCCATGATCAGGAAGAGGCCATGACGCTGGCCGACCGGATCGTCGTCATGCGCGACGGACACATCAATCAGGTGGGCACCCCGCTGGAGATCTACCACGACCCGGTCAACCTGTTTGTCGCGGACTTCTTCGGGTCTCCCCCGATGAACCTCCTGGAGGGGGAGATCCACCGGGAGAACGGAACGGCCTCCTTCCGGGCGGGCGAGTTCATCGTCCGGCTCACCGGTCCCGTCCCGGAGGTGGAGGGGGCGGTCACCCTCGGAATCCGGCCGGAGCATATGGCCATCGGTGATGCGGGGAGTGCGGGAGAGGAGGACTTCAGCGCGAAAGTCGTTCTGGTGGAGCCCCTCGGCAAGGATATCCTGCTCTACCTGGATTATGGGAGCGAGAAAAACCTCATCGCCGTGGTCGAGGGACACCGCGATTTCCAGACGGACACCGCCGTCAGCGTTCATCTGCAAACCGATAGGCTTTATTACTTCGGCGCCGATGAGCGCCGCCTGCGGCCCGCGGACGCGGCGCGGACGACCTCCTGACCCCTCCCGAACCCGGGGAAGTCATCCGGAGATTCGGTCTCCACACGGCGCAACGCGCGCCGCTCGCCGTCCGCCCCCTCCAGAGGAGGAAAGCCCCCCATGGCGAAACCGGCCGTTGTCATTGTCGATATGCTCAAGGGGTTCTTCAAGGGAGATCCCGTTCCGGCGCCCTTGGATTCCGGCCGACTCATCGAGGCCAACCGGGCGCTCGTCGAGGCGGCCCGGGAGGCGGGCGTCGCCGTCATTTTCATCAAGGATAACTTCTGGCCGGAAGAAGTGGACATCGACATCCATTTCAAGATTTTCGGCCCCCATTGCATCGTCGGCACGCCGGACGCGGAGGTTTTGGACGCGCTCGACCCCCGGCCGGGCGACTTCCAGATCCGCAAGAAGCGGTACAGCGGGTTTCAGGGGACCCGACTGGACCAGGTGCTGCGGGAGCTGGGCGTCACGGAGCTTTACTTCGGCGGGACCTGGACGGACGCCTGCGTGCAGCACACGGTGATGGACGCCTGGAGCCTTTGTTACCGGACGACCGTTGTGGAAGACGCCGTTTCCGGTCCGTCGGAGGAAGACCATCGATACGCGCTGCGCTACATGCGGCGATTCTACGGAACCCAAGTCGTGTCGCTGGAGGACGCCGTCGCCGCCCTGCGCGGTGAAGCGGTTGCCGCCCCCTGATCCTTGAGCCGCATTCCCGGACAACTTCGAGACCGCCGGGCCGTGAGCGGGCTCCGTCTCCGCCCGCTTGGTTGGGCCTGAGCAACAATGGGCGGCTCTCGGGCCGGGCCGAGAGAGCCGGTGGGGAGGATGGGAAATGGCCCGAGTGCCCCTGATTGAATATGAAGACGCCCCCAGGAGGTCCGGAGCGTCTACGACGCGCAGGAGGGCCATCTGGGGAGGGTGCTGACCACAACCCGGGCCCGCACCCACGCGCCCGGGATCCTGAAGGCGGTCACGGCGATGATCCAGGCCACCGAGACTGACCCCCGCATCCCGGACGGTCTCAGGACGTTCGTCAACATCCGCGTCTCGCAGATCAACGGCTGTCTCCACTGAATCGACCTCCATTCGGCCAGGTGGCTGAAAACGGAGGGAGGAGATGCCGAGGGCCTCGCGGTGGAGAAGGTGTTGGCCTTGGCCGGGTTCCGCGGGAGTCCGCTGTTCACCGAACGGGAAAGGGCCGCCCTGGAGTACGCCGAACGGATGACGGACACCCGCCTCGAGGTGAACGACGCCTGCTTCGAGGAAGTCCGCAGACACTTCGACGACGCCGAGATCGTCAGCCTCACCTCGGCCGTCGCCATGCAGAACTATCACAGCAAGTTCAACGGCGCCCTGCGCGTCGACGTGAACGGCGTCTGCCCCCTCCAGCTCGACCGGCTCGCTCCGGACCGGCGATGAGGGAATTCGGGGGGAAGTTGCGGTCTTCGCCTCCCGCGCTCCGCCGCCGGAATTCGTCCCCGAGGAAGTGAGAGGAGGCATTGATGGCGAAGTTCACCGACCCCATAGAGATCCGCGGCCTTCGGCTGAAGAACCGCATCCTCATGTCCGCCATGACGACCTCCCGGGCCGACGAGGACGGCGGCCCTTCGGCCTGGACTTTTCTCCATTACACGGAACGGGCGCGCGGCGGCGCCGCCGTTTGCTTTACCGAAGCCGTCCATGTCACCCCGGAAGGGAAGGGCTTTCCCGATCAACTCGGCGCGCACGACGACGCCCTCGTCCCCCCGTTGAGGCGCCTGGCGGCGGAGGTCCGAGCGGCGGGCGCGCCTTTGGGGCTTCAGATCTTTCACGCCGGCCGGACGGCCCTGAGCGCCATATCGGGGATGCCCATCGTCGGGCCTTCTCCCATTCCCCATCCCACCGAGGAGGAGGTTCCCCGCGAGCTCTCCACGGAAGAAGTGAAAACAGCCGTGGCCGACTACGGCGAGGCCGCCCGGCGCGCGCGGGAGGCGGGGATCGAGGTGGTCGAGATCCACGGCGCCACCTGGTACCTTTGCCAGCAGTTCTTCTCGCCCGCGTCCAACCGGCGGACGGACGAGTACGGCGGCAGTCTGGAGAACCGGATGCGCTTCCCGCTCGAGGCGTCCCGGGCCGTCCGGGAGGCCGCCGGGGAGGACATGGTCATCAGCTACCGCCTGGGCCTGCTGGAGCCCTGGGAGGATGGTTTCACCATCGAGGACACGCTGGCCCTGGCCCCGGCGCTGGTCGAGGCCGGGGTGGACGTCCTCCACTGCTCCCGGAACGCCCGCGTCGGCGTCCCCGTCGTCCCGGATCTCTACAACCCGGCGTTCGCCCGGCTCCGCCGGGCCGTGGACGTTCCCCTCGCCGTCAACGGGGCGGCCTTCGACCCCGGCCGGATCGAGGGGTACATGGAGATGGAGGCGGACTTCGTCGCCGTCGCGCGGGGGATGCTGACCGACCCGCACTTTGCGCGCAAGGCGCTCGCCGGAAGCGGGGGTGAAATCCTCCGCTGCATCGAGTGCCGTCCGTGCACGTACATGCGCGACAGCCGGTGTCCGGACGATGCCTACCCGGGCGGTGTGCCGGACTCGATGAAGGCGATCGTGGACGCGGCCTCGAAGATGAAGTCGGGGGGCTACGCCCCCACCGCCAAGAAGCGGGCGCGCGGCGACGACGCCGTGGGCGAGGAGCCGGAGGGCTCGGCGGTTTCCTGACCCGTCCCGCGGGGCCTCCTCCGGGGGGGCGCTTTCGGTCGGTGGACCGAACCTTCCGCCCTGAGACGCGGCCCCGGCCGCGGCCCGCCCGTGTGGGCCTCACCTTCCTTTCACGATCCAAGGTCTGGGTTTCACGGAGGCGATGACCCGTGCACATCGGTCTCTTGCCCAGAATTCACGCCGCCCGGTTTCCGGAGAAAACGGCCGCGCGGGATCCCCGGCGGACGGTCACCTACGAGGCCCTTGAGCGCCGCGCCAACCGTCTCGCCCGGGGTCTTTTGTCCTTGAACGTTCGCAAAGGGGACCTGGTCGGGATCGTCCTCGGCAATCGGGTCGAGCACCTGGAGGCGGCGTTCGCCGTGGCCAAGGCCGGCGCGGTCGGCGTTCCGATCGACCCGGCCGGGACAGCGGCCGAGTTCTCCCGCATGGCCGGGTTCTTCGGCGTCTCGACGTTCCTGGTCGAGGAGGCGTCGGCGGAGAACCTTCTCCGGGGCCTCGAGGGGGAGGCCGGGGCGCGCGCGGCGGACGCCTTCAACCTGGTCGTCGTCGGGGACCGGGCTCAAGACGCCCGCCTTGGTTATGAAGACCTGATTGAACGGGAGGAGGACGGCCCGCCCGAGGTGAGCGTCTCCGAGCGGGACCCCTTCATGGTCATGCTGACCTCGGGGACGACGGGGACGCCGAAGGGGTGCGTCGTCAGTCACGGCGCTTACCTCTACCGGTGTCTTTCCTACTCGGCGGAATTCAAGATGGATTCCGCCGAGTTGGAGGTGGTGGGGCTGCCGCTTTTTCTCGGGGCCGGCCGTGGATCGACCTTCGCTTGCCTGGCGCTCGGGGCGAGCGTGATCCTGGAGCCCAGGTTCGATCCGGTCCGGTTTCTCGAGATCGTGACGCGCGAGAAAGTGACGACGTTCAGCCTGGTCCCCACGGCCTTTCAATCCCTCGTGGATGAAGTGGATTCGCTGGATTTCGACGGAAGCGCGCTTCGGTCGATGAGAAACACCGGGTCGTCGATCCCGATGGACCTGCGGCGGGAGATTCGGGGGAAGATCAGCCCACACCTCTATCAAACCTATGCCTCCGTGGACACCGGCATCATGACGGTCCTGCGGCCCGACGAGATGGAAGGGGACCCGACGCGGGCCGGCCGGCCCATCTGGGGGATGGAGCTGAAGATCGCGGACCCGAACGGGCGGGACCTCCCCGCCGGGGAAGTCGGGGAGATCGTCTCCCGGGGGCCGCTCGCTTCCGATGGCTATTACCGGAATCCCGAGGCGACGGCCGCGGCGATTTTCGGCGACTGGTTCAGGACCGGAGATGTCGGGTGCGTCGACCGGGAGGGATACGTCTACGTGCGCGGCCGGATCAAGAACCTCATCAAGTCCGGGGGGCGCAGCGTCTTTCCGGACGAAATCGAGGCCACGCTTCTGGCCCATCCCCACGTCCGGGAGGCCGCCGTTTTCGGAGTTCCGGACCCCAGGTGGGGCGAGGCGGTCCACGCGGCCGTTGCGCCCAAGGCGGGCGAGACGCTGTCGCCGGAAGACCTGCTCGAGCACTGCGCCGCCCAGTTGTCGCGCTTCAAGCGCCCGAAACGGATTCATGTGATGGCCGGGCTCCCTCGCGGGAACCTGGGGAAGGTCTCCATCGAGACGTTGAAGAAGAGCGTGGGTCCCGAAGGCTGAGACCGGCGCCCTTCGATTCGATGACTGAATCCCCGCGAAATAGGGAGCTTTCAAATCATGGAAACGCATCCGGATGATCAGACCCTCCGGCTGGAGACGCTCGACGGCGTCGGACAGTTCATGATGGGCGAATGCCGTCCGGGCCTGGAGACCGACCGGCGGACCGATCCGCCCGGGACACCGTCCGCATGACCGGATAAGGGGTGAAAATCCATGACGGGTCGGGCCATGCAGGTCCGTGATTGCCGGGTGAAAAGATGGTTGACAGTCGGGGGGAAACCATTATCAGTGGATCACGCAGTATGGGCGACAGGAGGGCGGATCGGGAGCCGGGGACGCCCCGGTGAGGGGAAAGGGATCCCGAAGAATTCTCCCGGTTTGCAATGCGGAAAGGGTTTCCACGTGTAAACGCTTCAAATGGAAAGATCGGTTTCTTTCAGTCGAACAGAGGGGGGGTGTCGACATGAAATACGCGAGAGGTGGATTCGCACGGGTCTTCGGGACGCTCATCGGCATTTTCGGACTGGTCCTCGCCCTGGGGGTCTCCGCTCATTCGGCGGAGAAGGTTAGGTTTCAGAACTACTGGGTCATTACGGCCAATGTGGGGCCCTTCCTGACCGCCCAGGAGAACGGCTACTACAAAGCGGAGGGTCTGGACGTCGATTTCCCCGTGGGCAAGGGGTCGGCGCACGCCATCCAGATGGTCGCTGCCGGAAAGATGGACATCGGCATCTCCGACTTCGGGGCGATGTCCATGGCCATCTCCCGGGATATCCCGAGCAAGGGGTTCTTCTGCTACCTCCAGCGAAGCCCGCTGGGGATCATCACCCTAACAAACGCCGCGATCAAAACCCCCAAAGACCTGGAAGGGAAACGTCTCGCTTTCGCACCGGCGGACAGCGGATGGCTCCTCTTTCCCGTTTTCGCCAAAGCCAACGGCGTGGACATGAAGAAGACACCCTGGTGAGCGCGCAGCCGTCGGCCCGCAACAAGCTCACCCTCACCGGCGATGTGGACGCCCTTGTCGCATATCCCGCCACCGGCGTCCCCCAGATCCGCGCCTCGGGTGGGAAAGTCAGCCCCATGCGGTACGCCGACTTCAATGTGAACGCCCTCGGCGCCGGCGTCATGGCGACTGAGAAGACGCTCAGGGAGAGGGCGGGGATGCTCCGAAAGTTCGTCCGGGCCACCGCAAGGGGGTTCAAGCGGTCCAGGGCGAATCCGCAGGAGACCGTGACGATCCTCATGAAGCGGGCCCCCCTCACGATTGCCAACCGGAAAACCGCCACGCAGATCCTGGTGGGGGGACTGAAGGACCTGCATACAAAGCGGTCGAAAGGCAAGCCCCTCGGCTGGATGGCCCGGGCCGACTGGAAAGACACGTTGGCCCTTTTGTCGAAGGTCGGCAAGCTCAAGAAGGTGATGCCCCTGGACAGCTACTATACGAACGACTTCATCGCGAAGGACTGAGACGGGGGGGACGCGGCGCCGGGAGGTCTCTCCGGCGCCGCGTTTTTTCATGACGGAGGAGATCCTCGCGCCGAAGGGGTCCGATCGCCCAGTGGGGAGAAGGACCGCCTGTGGCCCGCGCTCTCGGATGGGCGCGGCGGGGTGGGTGTGCGAGGTCCCATGTGGGGGGGAGGAAGATGGCTCAACGAACC
>JASLXW010000269.1 GCA_030740135.1 Nitrospinota bacterium | reverse complement strand
CGTGTCTCATACGTCTTGAACCCATACACACACTTGACAAATCCGAGGCAGGTTTGGGAAAATGCACCGTTCGTTCTTCCAATGTATGGATAGCCCTGATTCCAGCATCCGGATATTCCGAGGGACGGCGCGAGCGGTTGCATCCGCGAAAGCGCGCCCGGAGGAAACCGGGGTCCGGCTTTTTTTGCGAGGCGAGCGGACGAGAGCCGGACCCTTCGATGCCGTTAGAAAAATCGCGGGGGAAGGCAGCCGCGGATTCCAGGAGCGGATCGCGATAAACAATCGCCTGCACTCGGAAGCATCGTCTCAGGCGGCATGAGGGCTGGTTAGCGCGCATTCCGGCAACATCCCTTTCGTCTGGACGGTGGTTCTCGCAACGGCGCCGGGCGATTGTCGATGATTGGCTTTATGATTAAGGAGGAACATATGGATCCCATTAGGATTGCGATAGCGGGAGTAGGGAACTGTGCAAGCTCGCTCCTTCAGGGAATCGAGTACTACCGGCAGACGCCGGAGGCCGAAGCCTTCGGCCTGATGCATTTCGACCTGGCGGGGCACCGCCCTTTCGACATTCGGCCGGTGGCGGCGTTTGACGTGGACACCCGAAAGGTGGGAAAACCCCTTCACGAAGCCGCCTTCGCCCCCCCCAATTGCACCGCGACAATCCTCCCGGAGTTGCCGGATTACGGTGTGAGCGTCCACATGGGCGAACTCCTGGACGGCGTCGCTCCCCACATGAAGGACTACCCCCCGGAACGCAGTTTCGTGGCCAACGACCGGGCGGCCTGCGACGTGGAGGCGGTCCTGCGGGAAAGCGGGGCCGAGATCCTGATTTGCTACCTGCCGGTGGGATCCGAGGAGGCCGTCCGGTTCTACGCCGAATGCTGCCTGAATACGGGCGTGAGCCTCATCAACTGCGTGCCGGTGTTCATCGTCTCGGACCCCGCGTGGGAAAAACGCTTCCGGGACCGCGGCATTCCCGTGGTGGGCGATGACATCAAGTCCCAGGTGGGCGCCACCATCGTTCACAGAAACCTCGTCCGGTTGTTCCAGGACCGGGGCGTCGAGCTCAAGCGCACCTACCAGCTCAACACCGGCGGAAACACCGACTTCCTGAACATGAAGGCGCAAAACCGCCTGGTCTCCAAAAAACGGTCGAAGACCGAGGCGGTTCAGTCCCAATTGGACGTTCGATTGAAGGATCAGGACATCCACATCGGGCCGAGTGATTACGTTCCCTGGCAGGACGACAACAAGGTCTGCTTCATCCGGATGGAGGGCGTCGGCTTCGCGGGCATCCCCCTGCATCTGGAGCTCCGCCTTTCGGTCGAAGACTCCCCCAACAGCGGGGGCGTGGTGGTCGACGCCATTCGTTTCTGCAAACTGGCCCGGACCCGGGGCGATGCGGGCGCCCTGCTGCCGGTCTCCGCCTACACCATGAAGCATCCGCCCGTTCAAATCCCGGACACCGAAGCGCGCGCCTATCTGGAAGGTTATCTCGTGGGAGAACTCACCCTCAAAGAGCTCAATGCCTCGCTCCGGCGGAACGGGGGTTCTCTCCGAAAAATTGGGGCAAGAATCCCGACTCGCGGCTGAAATCGGCCCCCTTCAACGCTCCAAGGGGCGGGACTTGCGTCCCGCCCGATGATGTTGCGCCCGCCTGGATTTTCAGTCGGCATGCGGGTTTCCCGGTTGCGGGCCGCCCCCATCCGCACAATATTATTCGACGGCCGGGAAGAGTCCCCGATTCCCGGACGGCCTCCGTTGGCATCCACGGGGGGGGGGGCGCGCGTTGCCATGTCGCTGAATCACTTCGAAGTCACCTTCTCATTTGCGGGAATCGTTCAGGTCCAGGCGGAGGATGAGGAGGACGCCATCCGCCAGATCCAGGAAAAGTCCGGAGACTTCCTGATGACGCGGCTCGATCCGGAAAAGTTCATGATTCACTCGGCCGACGAAGTGGACGTCGGCGGACAGTCCTGACCGACTCCGCGACCCGCGCCCCGTTCCGCGGCGAATGGGGCCACAGGAAACAATGACCGACCGGCTCAACCCCGATTGGTGGGAGATTCTCCGCGGATCGCGCTTTCGCTGCACCCAGTGCGGGCGTTGCTGCGAGCAACCCGGACACGTCTATTTCAACCGCGAGGAAGTCGAGCCCATCGCCCGACACCTGGGAATCCCGGTCCGCCGGTTCCTGAGCAGGTTCGCCAAAAAAATCACCGGTGAGCGCGGCTACGAGCTTCGCATGAGCCCGCAAGAGGTCTGCCCTTTTTACCGGAAAGAAGAAAACACCTGCGGCATCCACCCGGTCAAGTTCGTCCAATGCCGGACCTATCCCTACTGGCCCGAGAACGTCGAAAGCCCCGCCGCCTGGGCGGAGGTGCGGGGGGAGTGCGAAGGGATTGGACACGGAGAGAGGGTCCGCAAGCGGGACGTCCGGGAGGGCCTCGAGGAAAGCGCGCGCGTCTGAGGCCCCGGGCGGCCCGATGCAATCCGGGGGCTGTGCCCGGCGCGTCTCCACCCCATTCGAAAAGCGTCCGTATCTAACCGGATTCAACCTTCCGGGCCGACAGCCGGCGTTCACCGCCGCGACGACCGGCTCACGACAGCGATTGGTTGGTGATTCAAGACCAGGTTCCAGACGTTTCGCCCGCGGGGTCCGTCTATGTTTTGGCCGCCGCGCCGCGCGCCGCCCAGGCGGCGACAACCTCATCCACCGTCGCAACCCGCCCGAAATACTTGCGGAAGGTCAACAGCGTCGCTTCGTGCTCTTCATGGCTCGTGGCGCCGCAGGCGTCTTCGGCCAAAACCACGTTGTAATCCAGCATGAAGCCTTCGCGGGCCGTGCTCTCGACGCATACGTTCGTCGCCACGCCCGTCAGAATGAGGGTCTTCACGCCGAGGCTCCGGAGCGCGAGGTCGAGGTTTGTCCCCGTGAATCCGCCGTGCCGGTTCTTTTTGATGAGAATTTCTCCGGGTTGGGGCTCGAACCCCTCGCAAATGTCGGCGCCCCAGGTCCCTTCAACCACCAGGGGGGTGTAGTCGGAGCCGGGGTCCGCCGAATCAAACTTGAACCGTTCCATCCTGTGATAGGCGGGCCATGTCCGCTCCGGCCAATGGGACGTCCAAAGCGAGATGACATGCGCCCCGCTTCCGCGGGCTTCTTCCATCAAACGCATCAGGCGCGCAAGCATTTCCTGAATGGGACCCATGTCTACGCCCCGTTGGCCCAGGCCCCCTTCGGGGTGGCAGAAGTCGTTTTGGACGTCCACAAGGATCAGCGCGGAGCTCGAGGGATCGCCCCATTCACCCAAGGCCGGGTCTTCTTTCATTGAGCTTCTCTCCTCTCGGTTCAAAGGGGCTTCGGCGCCGCTTTCAAACAAGAATACATGGGGGCAATGCCGACATTTTAACATTTTCCAGGCTTCTTGCGGGACCTGGGAAAGACGAGGAGCAGCGGGGCTTGAAAGTCCTTGGCCGAATCATCCCGTCCTGATTTCAGGGTCTGACTCAGAGCGTCCCCGCCGGATGGACCGCCGGCGCGGCCTCCACGTCGTCCCGCGTCCGGGCTCGAAAACCCACGGGTCCGGATTTTCTTACGTGTCCGACCCCCCCAGCATCTTGAGAACGTCCACGGCGTGCGTCTCCGTCTGGATGTCCCGAATAACCCGGTCAATCAGTCCATCGGGTCCGATGACGAACGTTGTTCGAATGATCCCCATGGATGTTTTCCCGTCGCGGACCCGTTCGCCGTACACCCCGTAGGCGGCGGCATCGGCGCCGACATCGGCGAGGAGGAGAAAAGGAAGGTTGTGTTCGGCCGCGAACTCCTCATGACTTTCGGGGGGATCGGGGCTTACGCCGATGATCTCGACGCCCTCATCGGTGTAGGTGGCGAAATGGTCCCGGAAGCCGCACGCCTGCTTCGTGCAACCGGGCGTCATGTCGCGGGGATAGAAGTAAAGAACCACGCGCTTGCCCCGAAAGTCGGAGAGCCGGTGGATCTTTCCCCGCGCGTCCGGCAGAGAGAAGTCCGGGGCGACGTCGCCGGGTTCCGGCATGGCCGTTTCCTTTCATCTCGGGGGAGAGGGAGGTCGCGGCGCCCCGCGGCCGATTCGCGCGAACATGCCGGCCGGACCGGCGGGCGGGGTCCATCAATTGGGTTATAATCGCATGAAATCCGAGCGAGTTCGGTTTCCCCTTCCACGGGGGGGTCTCGTTTTCTCGACACCAGGAGGGTTCAACCATGCCGGTTGCGCACATCACACTGCTGGAAGGCCGATCCAAGGAGGCCAAAGCCAAGATGGCCAGCGAGGTCGCCGAGAGCATCTCCAAGCACTCCGGAGCGCCGATGGCGGCGGTGACTGTCATCTTCCACGACGTGCCCCCGGACAATTGGGCGAGTGGAGGCGTGCTCTTCAGCGACAAACAGGTGGCCGCCTCGGGCTCCTGAGGCCGGCCGGGCCGCAGTCCGGGCCTGGCCGTCGACCGCCAATCCAATCGCCGACGCGGCGGAACGGGGGGCCCTTGGACCGTCCCGGGTCTTCACCGCTTTAGGAGCGTTCTCACATCCCGCCGCAGCCGGGCCAGCGCCTCCGCGTCGTCACTGTGGTAGTAGCCGCGGATCACCGCGTTTCGATCCACGAGGACGAACCGGGAGCTGTGAGTGTACTTGGAGCTGATATGAGCGGGGTGGTGCGCCCAGGCCGCGCGCGCCTCGAAGATCCGGAGGATCCTTCCCGGCAACCGGGTCGCGGCCCCGATGTCCGGACCGTCGCGAGGGCGACTCGCCCCCTGTTCATCGCCGGGTCGCGGGGCCGGGATTGCGGATCCGCGGGGTTTTTCCGAAACGGCGACGCTCAGACGGAATCCATTCCGCACGAGGTCATGGATCGCTTTCCGATCCCCAGTGATGAAGAGCCACCGCTCCCCATCCGCGCCGAAGCGGTCGGCGTACTCCCGTAGCGACGCTTGCGTATCCCGTTGCGGATCGATAGTGATGGAGACGAGGCGGAAATCCTTTTCGCCGGCGAAATCCGCCTGAAAACGGGCCATTTCAGCCGATTGCAGGGGGCAGGTGTCTTCGCACCGCGCGTAGAAAAAGTCGGCCACCCAGACCTTCCGCAGAAGGGTCGCGCGCGTGACGCTCACGCCGGACCGCTCGGTGAGCGAGAAGTCGGGGACGGTTGAATATGCGGGCATTTCGCGTCCTCCCCGACCCAGCAGGGAAGACAGCAGCCCGCCCCCAACGATTCCGGCCAATATGAGCGCCAAGCCTCCCCATAAAGCCGTCTGGACGAGTTTCCCCCAAGGACCCGCCGGTTTCGCTTCAACGCCCTCTGATTCGTTTTGCGCTTTCATGGATTGGCTTGCCCGGCCGGAAGGGACAAATCGGGTCTCGATCCACACGGCCATTTTCGAGACGCTACATTAACGGGAAAACAATTCTCAGGGCAAGATAAAGCGGCGGGAAAAGGACGAAAACGCCCGGCGGAAGTGGGGATTCTATCTTTGAAGCGTGGAATGGGACCCGCCCGGTGAAGCCGCCCGGGAGACATCGAGCAACTTCTCCAATATTCTCCGCCCGTTCTCTCCGTCCCAATCCTTCGGGCCGATCGCCTTGCCGATCATCTCCCCGTTCCGTCCGATGATGAACGCGGTCGGGATGAGCGTGACGCCGTAGCGGTCCATCACCTTTTGGCCGGGGTCGAGGAGAATGGGGAACGTCAACCCGAGCTTTTTCACCAGCGGCACGACCGGTTTTTTCCCCTGGGCGTCGATGGAAACCGAAAC
>JASLXW010000268.1 GCA_030740135.1 Nitrospinota bacterium | reverse complement strand
CGAGGTAGGCGGAGCGAATGGGGTTCGGGCCGAAGCGGAGATGGGAAACGGTGACGGCGCCCGCTTTCCGGGAGTCGTAGACGAAGTAGCCCTGAGCGTAATGGTCGGTGTGCTCGCCGATGATCTTGATGGTGTTCTTGTTGGCCCCCACGGTCCCATCCGATCCGAGACCGTAGAAGACCGCGCGGCAAACGTCGTCAGGCTCGATGGAGAAGGACGGATCGCAGGGGATGTGGGTGTGCGTCACGTCGTCCTCGATGCCGAGGGTGAAGTGGTTCTTCCGCTCACGGCCGGCGAGGTGGTCGAACAGGCCCTTGACCATCGCCGGGGTGAACTCCTTCGAGCCGAGCCCGTAGCGCCCGCCGATGACCGCCGGCGGGTCTTTCAGCTTGCCCCAGCCGTTTGTTATTCCCTCGTGCAGGGCCGTCAGGCAGTCCTGGTAGAGGGGTTCGCCGGCGCCGCCCGGCTCCTTCGTCCGGTCGAGAACGGCCACGGACCGCACGGTCTCCGGGAAGGATTCAACGAACCTCTTGCTGTCGAAGGGCCGGTAGAGACGAACCTTGACGACCCCGACCTTCTCTCCGCGTCCGGTCAGGACGTCCACCGTCTCGTGAACCGTTTCCGCTCCCGATCCCATCAGGGCGATGACGCGCTCGGCGTCGGGCGCGCCATGGTGCTCGAAGAGCCGGTAGGCGCGGCCGGTCCGCTCGGCGAGCCGGTCCATAGCCTTCTGTACGATATCCGGGCTTCTGGAGTAATAAGGATTGGCCGACTCCCGGGCCTGGAAGAACACGTCGGGGTTCTGCGCGGTCCCCCGCACAACCGGGTGATCGGGCGAGAGGGCCCGGTCGCGGTGTTCCTGAACGAGCCGGTCATCGATCATCACGCGCAGGTCGTCGTCCGTCAGACACCGGATCTTGGAGATTTCGTGGGAGGTCCGGAAGCCGTCGAAGAAATGCACGAAGGGGATGCGGGTTTCCAAAGTCGCCGCCTGGGCGATCAAGGCGAAGTCATGCGCTTCCTGGACGGACCCCGCGCTGAGAAACGCCCATCCTGTGCTGCGGGCGGCCATGACGTCGCTGTGGTCGCAGAAGATGGAGAGCGCCTGTCCGGCCACCGACCGCGCGGCGACGTGGATGACCGTCGGCGTGAGCTCGCCGGCGATCTTGTACATGTTGGGAATCATCAGGAGGAGCCCCTGCGAGGCCGTGAACGTGGTCGTCAGGGACCCGGTCTGGAGAGCGCCGTGCACGGCGCCCGCCGCGCCGCCCTCGCTTTGCATCTCCACCACCGCGGGGACGGTTCCCCAGAGGTTCGGTTTGTCGGCGGACATCCAGGCGTCCGCCCATTCGCCCATGGGGGAGGAGGGGGTGATGGGGTAGATGGCGATGACTTCGTTGGTTCGGTACGCGACGCGGGCAACCGCCTCGTTGCCATCGATGGTGGCGAAATTGTCGGTCATTGGCGAGGCCCCCCCGGTGAGGTGAACGCGACCGCCCGGCGCGTCAGATCGCCCGGTTCGATGGACGCAAAGCCGCCCTTCACTCGCTACTCAATATGGTTGCGCCCCGGCGGGATTGTATGACCGGGATCATGTAGGAATGAATTGTTGCGGGCGCGTTGGGAGGGGGGAGTCTTCTTCAGCGAGGGGAGGCCCGGTTCTCCGGGCGCATGTCGCGGACAAAAGGTTGCCCGATCCGAAACAGGGGGAAGGCCGCCCAGGGGATTTGTCTGGATCCTTAATCCAGCGCGTCGGCGACGATCTCGACGAGGTCCT
Source organism: Nitrospinota bacterium (assembly GCA_030740135.1). The sequence goes on along the minus strand of JASLXW010000268.1, from coordinate 4,040 downwards.
TGACGACCAACCGGTCTTCGGCGTTCTTGGTCTTGATGCCGTCCTCGAACATCTGCATGCAGAAGGGACACGCGACGGCGACGGTGTTGACGTCGGCGTCCAGGGCGTCCTGGACGCGGATGCGGTTCACCCGATCGTCCGCCTCGCCGTCCTCCATCCAGGCGAAGCCCCCGCCGGCGCCGCAACACAGGCCGTTGGCGCGGCTGCGCTTCATCTCCCGGACCTCGGCCCCGGGCAGGGAGGAGACCACATCGCGGGGCGCGTCGTAGACGCCGTTGTGCCGGCCCAGGTAGCAGGAGTCGTGGTACGCGATGCGTCCGATATCCGGACCCGATAACTGAATCTTTCCCGTGCGGAGGAGGTCGGCGACGTATTCGGCGTGGTGGACGACTTCGTACTCGCCGCCCAACTGCGGGTATTCCCGCCTGAAGGTGTTGAAGCAGTGGGGGCAGTGTGTGAGGACTTTTTTAACGCCGTGCTTCTCCAGCGTCTCGATGTTCTTCCGGGCCAGGATTTGGTAGGTGTACTCATTGCCGGCCCGCCGGGCGGGATCGCCGGTGCAGACTTCATCGGCCCCGAGAACGGCGAAATCCACCCCCGCCGCCTTGAGGACTTTCACCAGGGCCCGGGCGGTCTTCATGTTCCGGTCCACCAGGGCCGCGGTGCAGCCGACCCAATAGAGGATCTCCGCGCTTCTCTTCTCCGAGAGCAGCGGAACGTCGAGCGCCTCCATCCAGTCCGTGCGCGAAAACTGCGTTCCCTTCCAGGGGTGCATCCGCTCGTCCATGCTCTTGAGGAAGGTCTGGGCCGTCTCGGGCATCTTGGATTCCATCAGGACCTGGTGGCGGCGGGCCTCGATGATCTTCGGGATGTGCTCGATGTGGACGGGGCAGGCCTCCTGGCAGGCCCCGCACGTACGGCACGCCCAGACGGCCGCGGGGTTCAGCGTCTCGACGAGGGAGGGCGCTTCCTCCGAGGGGCCGTGCTCGGTCATGTGGCGGCGGACGGCCAGGATGATGTTCTTGGGCGACAGGGGAGTTCCGCTCAGCTGGGCGGGGCACGCGGCGTCGCACTTCCCGCACCGGGTGCAGGCGTCGGCGTCCAGCAGGTCCTTCCACGTCAATTCCTTGAGCTTCGAAACGCCGAAGGATTCGGCCGACTCGTCCTCGAAGTCGATGTGGGAAAGCGCGGGCTCGGTCCGGGCGTCGAGGTTCCGGAACAGGATCGCCAGGGGGGCGAAGACGGCGTGGCTGAGCTTCGACCAGCCCATGTAGGCGATGAGGCCGAAGGAGAGGACGACGTGAATCCACCACCAGACGCGGTGCCAGGCGAGGAGGCCGGCCTCGGACGGGATCGCGGTCGATAGCCACCGGGCCAGAACGTAGCCCACCGGCGACCAGACCGCCCAGTCGGGGTGTTGGCCGAGCTCGGTCGCGCCGATCCGCAGGCCCTCGACGAGGAAGCCGGTCAGGAAGACGCCGATCAATCCGAAGAGCGCGGCGGCGTCGTCCCAGGTCTCCGCCAGGTGGGGCGGTCGCAGGACGTACCGCCGGAACCCGAGGAGGATGAGGCCCGACACGCCCAGGACCATCAGGAGGTCGCCTATGACGGAGTACCAGAGGTAGAAGCCCCCCTTCCAGAAATCGACGTGGAGCCCCAGGTAGCCGAGGTCCTTTTCGATGGCGATGATCGTCGTGGCGACGAGGGCCGCGACGAAGCCGATGAAGAGGAAGAGGTGTCCGACGCCCGGAAGCCGTTCGCGAAAGAACCCCTTGTGGGCGAACGCGTAGACGGTGAGGCCCCGGAATCTCTCGACCCAGCGGTCGAGGCGGTCCGCCGGCTTTCCGATGCGCCAGAGGCGGACGCGCCGCCAGAGCCCCCAGACGAAGACCCCCACCGACGCGAGGGCGATCAGGTAGATCCACTCGCCGCCTGGAATGTTGCCGAAAACCTCGCGGGTCGCTTCCATGAAGCCTTCCTTCCTGGCCGGGTGGTCCGGTTCGGGGCGGTTCCGGCCGCCCCCGGGTTCGAGCTTCGCCATTATACGCACGCGGAGCGCTTAAGCGGACATCCGCCATCTGGTAACCTGGAGGGCATGGTTTTGTCATAATGAGAGCGCCCGGCTTTGGTGGAGAGGACCGGAATGGATTTTCAGCCCGACGAGACGCAATCCCGCATCCGGGACTTGGCGAAGATCTTCGTGAGGGAGTGCGTGACGCCCGAGGCCGAGACCTGGGAGCGCGAGGAGCACATCCCCGAGAATTTCCTCAAGCGCATGGCCCAGCAGGGGTTCCTCGGGATGGTCGTCCCGGCCGATTATGGAGGGAGCGGCATCGATCCGGTCGGCTGGGTCCTGGCGTTGGCGGAGGTTGCCGCCGCCTCCCCGACGCTCGGGTTGGTGATGTCCATCAACAACCAGTTCTGCGCCGCGATTCAAAGCGCGGCCGATGATGAGCAGAAGCGGCGGATTCTGCCCGACCACGTGGCGGGCGGAAAAATCGGGTCCATCGCCCTGACCGAAACCCGCGCGGGATCCAACGTGACGGCGATCGAGACCTCGGCCAAAAGAACGAATGGCGGATACGTTCTGAACGGGGAGAAGATCTTCGTGTCCAACGGCGCGTATGAGGGAGTCGCCCTGGTGTGCGCCCGGACCTCGGAGGACCGGCGCGGGGGCCTGACGTTTTTCATGGTGGACAAGCGCGCCGAGGGCGCCCGGCATGAGTTGATGCCCCAGACCCTCGGCTTGCGCGCCGCCAACATGACGGTTCACCGGTTCGAAGACTGCTTTGTCCGGGCCGAAGACCGGCTGGGGGATGAAGGCGCCGGTTTCGACTTGATTCAGACCGCCATCGGGAACGGGCGTATCGGGATCGCGGCGCAATGCGTGGGCATCGCCCGGGCGGCCCTGGACCTGGCGATTCAGCACGCCCAGACGCGGGAGCAGTTCGGCGGGCCGCTGGCGGACCTCCAGGCCGTCCAGTTCTCCCTCGCGGACATGGCGACGGCCATCGACGCCGCCGAGCTGACGGCCCTGCGCGCCGCGTGGCTGAAGGCGCGGGATCGGTCCTGGGGGACCGAGGCGGCCATGGCGAAGCTGCTGGCGTCCGAGGCGGCGGGCCGGGTGACGGACGCGGCCCTTCAGATCCACGGCGGGGGCGGTTATTTCGCGGACTCCCGGATCGCCCGGCTCTACGCCGACGCGCGCGGGGCCAGGCTGTTCGAGGGAACGACGGAGATCATGAGGCTGTTGATCGCCCGGGACGTCATCGGGGATCTCAAGTGAACCCGCAAAGGGATTCCCGGGGGGAGGGGGAGGGGACGCCGCCCGGACCCGGGAGGGTGTGAAATGGATATGACCGAATACCGGGTTGTCCTGATGACGTGCGGAAGCGAGGAGGAGGCCGGGAAGATTGCGGAGGCCCTGGTCAAGGAGAACCTCGCCGCGTGCGTCAACATCGTTCCGAAGGTCACCTCGGTTTATCGGTGGAAGGGGGAGGTTTGCCGGGACGCCGAGGTCCTGCTGATCGCCAAGACGCGGGAAACCCATCTGGCCGCTCTGGAGGGGCGCGTGAAGGCGCTCCACAGTTACGACGTGGCGGAGGTCATTGTCCTGCCCATCGTCGCGGGCTCCCGGGAGTATCTCGATTGGGTGGGGGAGGTCTGCCCGTAGGCCGGGTGGAATCGGGCGGGCGGTTTCACGCGGGACGGCCGGCCCGGGTCTTGCAAGTCGTTTGATGGGTTTTGGTTGGGGCGGGATTGGAATTTCGGAGGAATCGCGCATGCGCCGGACTGTCGTTCTGTCAGGCATCTTGGCCGCCGCGGCCGTGTGGGCCATGGCCCCGGAGGCCTTTGCGCAAAAGAAGGTCTTCGGCCTCGTGACCCTGCGGGAGCCGGTGGCGATCACCGTCGGGCAGCTGGGAAAGCCCGTCGCGACGAAGAAAGTCACCCCGAACACCCTGCACTGGGATTGCTCGGGAAGGTCCAAGAGGGCTGGAAATTCTTCCGTCTGGTGGACCGCATCCGCGCGAGGGCGGGGC
>JASLXW010000267.1 GCA_030740135.1 Nitrospinota bacterium | reverse complement strand
GGACCTCCTCTCTCTCTGTTGGCCCCTGGAACTCTACTCCCTACCCAAGGAGATGTCTCACATCTATCTGAACCTATGCAGTAGTTCCACGCCCAACAGGTGCCGTCGGAGGACATCCAAGGCCATGATGGCGGCCCGGTCCTGGAGAAAACGGCCGCCCCCGCCAAAATTCCGCCGCGCGCTCACCGGGGGCTCCGATTCGTCTCCCGTGACAAGAACGATGTGGGTCGCCTCCGCCGATGAGGCCGCCAATTCCTCTCCGATCGGAATCGGTCCGAAGACCGCCAGGCCCATGTCCGCGGAGGAAAGCCTTGTCACCGCGTGCGCGAGCTCCTCGGCCGCGCCGGCCGAGATCTCCACGGGCCCTTCCCGCCCCAAGAGGGCGGCGACGGAATCGGGGGAGGACGCCACCCAGCCTCCTTTAAAAAAGAGGGCGCCGCCGGCAATGCCGGTCAGGCGGGCGGCCAACGCGCCTCCGGTGATCGTCTCGATAATCGCCAGGGTCTTTCCGCTTTCTCGCATCAGCCGTCCGACGGCCTCCTCGACCGTGTCCCGTCCGACGCCGAAAACGGCGGCGCCGAGCCGCTCGCGGACCTGTCCTTCCAACTCGTCCAGCATTCGCTCGACCTCTTCTTCGCCGCTTCCCTTCGCCGTGAGGCGGATGTCCACCTGTCCGGGATGGGCCAGGACCGCGATGGACGGGTTCCTCGACGATTCGAACAGGTCGTGGATGAGGTGATCGACGTGGCTCTCTCCCAGGGCGCAGCTCTTGAGGACGCGGACGCGAATCAAATCGCCCAGGGAAAACCGGGACCGCAAGTAGGGGATGACGCGGGATTCCATGAGAAATTTCAATTCGCGCGGCACGCCGGGAAGGACGATGATCACCCCCTTGTCGTCTTCCACGATGAAGCAGGGGGCCGTCCCGACGGGGTTTTCGATGGGTTTCGCGCCCTCGGGAAGATAGGCCTGTTTGCGGTTGTTGGGGCTCATGGTGAACCCGCGGCTCGTGAAGATGCCCTCAATCTGGTCCATCAACTCCTGGCTGTACACCAGGGGGACGCCCGCGACGGCGGCGACGGCTTCCCGGGTGAGGTCATCGACGGTCGGACCGAGCCCCCCCGAGGTGATGACGAGTTCGGCGCGCTCATGGGCGCTCGCAATGGCGACTGTCAGGCGCTCGAGGTTATCGCCCACCACGGTTTTCAGGTGGAGGTTGATCCCGAGCCCCTTGAGCTCCTCCGCCAGGTAAACCGAGTTTGTATCCAGCAGGTCGCCCAGGAGAATCTCGGTTCCGACGGCGATGATCTCCGCTCGGGTATGTGGTGAAGCGTCCTTCTTTGAGCCTCTCATGAAAACAGTCCAACACCCCCGTCCGCGCGCGATGTCGCCTCGCCGCCCGGTTCGGAGCGCCTACAGCGGGGTTTGACGCCGATTGTCGAGTGGTTCACCAAAAGGAAATTGTAACACAGCGCAACCCCGTCCCCGCGGCCGCTCCACCACCGCCCGCGCCCGGAACGCCTGTTGACCTTCCGTCCGGGCGGGGTCATATAAAGAAGAAACTCAATCCGTTTCAGCCAAGGAATCAAATCGGATGGTCGATTCAGCAGGGCCTTGCGGCATCGTCCTGGCCGCGGGACTTTCCCGCCGGCTCGGACGGAACAAGCTCCTGCTGCCTCTGGGTCTGAAACCCATTCTCGTCTGGACGGTGGAGAACGCGCTGGCCTCGCCCCTGGACGAGGTTATCGTCGTCACCGGACACCAGGAAGAGGCCGTCGAGGCCGCGATTCGCCACCTTCCGGTGCGGATCGTCCACAATCCCGATTACGCCGAGGGCCAGTCCACATCCCTGAAAGCCGGCGTCCGGGGATCGTCTCCTTGGACCGAAGGCTTCGTTTTCTTCCTCGGGGACCAGCCCCTCATCGGCGCCGACATCGTGACGGCCCTGCTCGAGCGCTTCCGGCGCGATCACCCCTTGCTGGTCGCGCCCGTCTTCGCGGGCAAGCAGGGAAACCCGGTCCTGGTCAGCGCCAAGCTGCGCAAGGAGCTCCTGGCCCTGACCGGGGACGCCGGCGCCCGTCCTCTCATCGAAAGGCACGCGGACGCGCTGGCCACGGTCGAGATCAATCAACCGGCGATCAGAATGGACATCGACCGCGAAGAGGATTACGAAGCGTGCCTGGCGTTGTTTGAAACCGGGCCGGTTCTTCCTTCCCCCTGATCCGGTCATCCCCTTGGAGTCACGCCGCGCCGAATGGGCGGGTCCGCGCCGGACGGGTCGTATGCGTCCACTCCATCCGCCCCTTGAATCTCAGGGGCTTTCCGGGAGTCACGCCTTCCCGCGAAGCGCCGTCAGGACTTTTTGCGGGGTGAAGGGCAGCGATTTGATCCGGACGCCGACGGCGTCGTAAATGGCGTTGCCGATGGCCGCCGCCACCGGGTCGATGGCCGTCTCCGACGCTCCTTTGGCCCCGTAGGGGCCGTTGGGCTCGTGGGTCTCGATCAGGGCGCTGTGCACCTTTTCCGGCAGGCACTCGGCCTTGGGAAGGGTGTAATCGGCGAAGTTCCCGTTCACCACCTGGCCGGCCTCGAGGATCCAGTTCTCGTACATGGCGAACCCCATGCCCTGCATGACGGCGCCCTGAATTTGCCCTTCGACTGTGAGGGAGTTCAGGGTCCTGCCGACGTCGTCCGCCACCCAAAAATCCAGGACCTTCACCTGGCCCGTCTCGATGTCCACTTCCACTTCGGCGGCCTGGGAGCAGAAGGTGTACCCGGGCGAGACGTTCCCGTAGCGGTTCTTGTCGGCCATCTCCGTGGGGTTGTCGACCGCCACGGAGACGGAGATGGGGATGCCTCCTTGCCTGAACATGCCGTCTTTGCACACCTCGCCGACGGTCAGACGCCGCTCGGGCGCCCCCTTGACGCGGACGATCCCCTCGCGGATTTCCAGGTCCGACCGGTCCGCTTCCATCTGTTCCGCGGCGGCATCCAGGATTTGCTTCCGGGCCTCGGCGGCCGCCTTCTTGACCGCGTTGCCCGCGACCATGGTCAGCCGGCTGGCAAAGCCTCCCATGCACATGGGCGTCAGGTCGGTGTCGGGTTTGCTGACGTCGATGTCCGCGATGCGAAGGCCCATCTCCTCGGCGCAGATCAGGGAGAAGACCGTCGAGGCCCCCTGGCCGATGTCCCCTTCGCCGATGATCAGGTTGACCCGGCCGTCCTGGTTCATCTTCACCGTCGCGGATGAGCCGTCCCAGTTGGTGTAATGGCGGTTTCCGCTCACGTGAATCGCGTTGGCCATCCCGATACCGCGCCGCTTGACGCCGCCCTCCGCGGCGCGCGCCCGCTTCTGACCGATGCGGCTCCCATCGGCGACGAACCGGATGCATTCGTCCAGGCCGCAGCTGCTCATCTTCCAGCCGTGGATGCTCGTCTCGCCGGTTTTGATGGCGTTGACGAGGCGGATCTCCGCCGGGTCCATCCCGATCTGTTCGGCCAGGTGATCCAGGGCCGACTCGAACACGAAGATCATCTGCGGGTTTCCCAGACCCCGGAACGCGCCGCACGGCAGCCGGTTCGTATAGGCCAGCCGGGCGCGCGTCTTGAGGTTCTGCATGCGGTAGGCGTTATCGATCCGCATGGCGGTGACGTTCATGATCTTCGCGCTCCGGCCGGTGTAGGCCCCGCAATTGGAGATGACGTCCGTCTCCTTCGCGCAGATCGTCCCGTCCTTGCGGACCCCCATCTTGATGGTGACGACAGCCGGGACCCGGGGGCGGGTGCCCAGAAACTCCTCCGTCCGGGTGTTGACGAGCTGGACGGGCTTGTTCGCCGCAATGGCCAGAAGGGCGCAAATCTGGGCGTTGGGGTCGTCGTTCAGCTTTCCGCCGAAGGCACCGCCCACAAAGGGCTGTATCACCCGGACCCGGGACTCGGGGATTCCCAGGACCTTGGAGATTCGGCTGCGGGCGAAGTAGACCGACTGGCAGCTCGGCCAGACGGTCACCTTGCCCGAGATGTCCACGTCGGCCACGCTGCCGACGGTCTCCATGAATGCCAAATACTGGTTGGGGGTCCGGTAGGTGTCCTCGTAGACAGCGGCGGCCTCCCGCCAGCCTTTTTCGACGTCCCCCCGTTCGAGGCGGGTCTCCCAGGCCAGGTTGCCGGGCCACTCGTCGTGGACCTGGGGCGCGCCCGGCTCGAGGGCCTCGACCTGATCGAGGACGTAGGGCAGCGGCTCATACTCGACTTCGATGAGTTCCAGGGCCTCGAGGGCCGTGGCCTCGTCGACGGCCGCGACCGCCGCCACTTCCTCCCCCATGAACCGGACCTTCCCGCAGGCCAGGGCCGTCTGGTCGTTGTTCTCGTGCCCCCACTTGATCTGCGGAATGTCGTCCCAGGTCAGGACCGCCTTCACGCCCGGCAGCTTCCGGGCGCGGGAGACCTCGAGCCGGGCGATGCGGGCGTGGGCGTGCGGACTGCGGAGCAGCTTGCCGATAAACATCCCCGGAAGGACGAGATCCGGCGCGTAATCGGCCGCGCCCTGCACCTTCTCCGGGGCGTCGACCATGGGGTGGGGCTTGCCGAGAAGCGTAAAGCCGTTCTCACTCATCTGCGGATATCCTCCGGCGTCGGCGTCCTCGAATCGGGAACGCCCGGGCCAAGTTTGTCATCGAGGGAAAAGTCAACCGCCGCTGCGGGCGGGATTCGACTGTCCAGGGTTGCCATCCAGCGTAATTCAACAGGAAGGATATGATAATATGAAACGCTCCAAAATTCCAAGCGGACAATAGACCTAGTGAGGACGCAACGCGAGGCCGGTCGAGGCGTGGGAAGAATTTCTGTCGGAGAGCCTCTATCTCACCCTGCGTGTTCACGCCTGGGAGGGCGATTTCGCCGTCGGATTGGAGGAGAACTTCCTGGTGAGCGCCCACGGACCCATTTACTTCACGTGCTTCCCGCTGGAGAAAGACCTTTTGTGATCCATGGGCCCCACGAAACTCGAAGTCAAGAAAACCAAATTCATGATCGACAGGTTGCACCGATCAAAGAGGTTTTTCTAAATCAAGAAACCGCTCATTCTTATGTCGGCATTGGCGCATCATCCCTGCGATAGACACCTCGTCCACCTCTTTTTAATCTGCTCAATCCGTGTAATCTGTGGATGAAAAAGGGTCATTCCCTGTAAATTCTGTGGATTCAATTCAAGGAGAAAGAGTATGTCGCGCGAATACTTCAAAGGAACCTGGGAGGAAGACCGCGGATTCTCGCCGGCGGTGACGACCCGGGGCGGAAAAATCGTCTGGCTCGCGGGCGTGGGGATGGCGAAGGACGAGGAAGGCCATTCCCTCGCCGGAGACTTCGTGGCCCAGGCCCACGCTTCGTTCCGGGAAATCGAGCGGACGCTGAAGCGGGCGGGCGGAACGCTCCAGGACATCGTGACGACGACGGTCTTCACGCTGGACGTTCGGTACGGGGAGAAGATCATCCCAGAGATCCGCAGGAAATACTTCCCCGACGCGTTCCCGGCCGCGGCCCTGATCACGGTTGCCGGATTCGCCCGGCCGGACATGATGCTCGAGATCCAGGCCATCGCCGTCGTGGGAGAAGATTAGCTCCACGGATTCCGGCGATTTCGCGGATGTTGAAATCGTGCAATTCCGTTGACTCTTATGCCGCCAAAGGCGATCGTCCGCCCGATTTTTCCCCCTCATCTTTTCTATATCTGTGTAAATCTGTGTAATCTGTGGATTACAGGTTTACCCTGTTCTTGAATCTGCGGATTGAAGAGGAGACAGAACACGCCGCGCGAATACTTCAAAGGAACCTGGCAAGAAGACCGGTCTTTTTCGCCCGTCGTGGCGACCCGAGGCGG
>JASLXW010000266.1:262-5904 GCA_030740135.1 Nitrospinota bacterium | reverse complement strand
GCCGCGGGGCTGCTGAAAAAGGGTGGGAACCTTTGAGAGTCCCCAGGGGGGACATTTTGAAAACCGCCCCCCGCGACTCTAAAAGAGGTTTGAATGTTCACGTTGCGGGGGGTGACAAAGCGTTTCAAGGCCGGCGAAGTCGCCTTGGACGGGATTGACCTGGAAATCCGGCCGGGGGAGCGCGTCGCCTTCATCGGTCCGAGCGGGGCCGGGAAGACCACCCTTTTTCGCGTCCTCAACTGCACACTCAAGCCCACGGACGGCGAGTTCCGGATCGACGGAGAGGACGTGGCCGGCCTTCGGGGCAGGCGCTTGCGGGAGACCCGGCGGAAGATCGGGACCGTTTACCAGCACCACAACCTGGTTGGAAGGCTCCGGGTGGTTCACAACGTCCTGGCCGGACGTCTCGGGACCTGGGGGGCCCTTCGGGCGCTACAGTCGCTGGTCCGGCCCGCCGAACTCGAAGCCGCCGGGGCGGTCCTCGCGCGCGTCGGAATCCTCGAGAAACTCTTTTCACGGACGGATGACCTTTCCGGCGGTGAGCGTCAGCGGGTCGCCATCGCCCGGCTTCTCATCCAGGACCCGTCGGCCATCCTCGCGGACGAGCCGGTCTCCTCGGTGGATCCCTCCCTTGCGGAGGGGATTGTGAAGCTTCTGGTTCGCCTGAGCGAGGAGGGTCGCAAGACCCTGGCCATGAATCTCCACGGCGTGGACCTGGCCTTCGGACATTTCCCGCGGGTGGTCGGTGTCCGCCAGGGGCGGATCCTTTTCGATCGGGCGCCGGAGGACATCTCCCCGGCCGACCTCGAAGCGCTCTACCCCCCGAAAATGGAGGAGGCGCGGCGGGACTTTCTCTCCTTCGCCGCCGTCCCTGACAGTGAGCCCATCCGCGTCTCCGGCGGCCATCCCGGCTAGACCCCCCAAATCCGCATTTCGGTTCATCGCCTTTTTTGTTTTTCTCGCCGCGATGGCGGCCAGTTGGCGTCTGGCCGAGGTGCGCCCTGGAGCGCTGCTCTTTGGCGAGGGGCGCGGCAGGCTCCTCTCATTTCTCGGGGAGATGTTTCCTCCGGCGTTGTCGGCGGAGTTCCTCGGATTCACGTTGCGGCCCGCCCTGGAGACCATCCAAATCTCCGTCCTCGGCGTCGCCCTGGCCGTCGTGATTGGTTTTCCCCTGGCCATCTTCGCCGCGAGCAACCTCTCGTTCACCAGCGTGCTCCACGACAGGGAGGTCGAGGGCAGGCCGGCGCGTGGGGCGTTGCGGTTCCTCCCCTACCTCGCGGCGCGGCTCGTCCTGAATGTTTTCCGCGCGGTCCCGGAGTTTGTCTGGGCGCTGATCTTCGTCCGGGCCGTGGGGTTGGGTCCCTTTCCCGGGGTGTTGGCCATCGGCGTCGCGTACGGGGGGATTCTGGGGAAGGTGTTCGCCGAGATTTTCGAGGGCGTGAACCCCCGGCCCGCCGAGGCCCTCCAGGCGACCGGGGCGTCCAGGTTCTCGACGTTTCTGTATGGGTTCCTCCCCGAAGCCTTGCCCAACCTTGTCTCCTACGCCCTGTACCGGTGGGAGTGCGCCATCCGGGCGGCGGCCATCCTGGGGTTCGTCGGGGCCGGGGGGATCGGCCAGCAGATCGAAATCTCGATGCGGATGTTCAACCAGCCCGAGACCCTGACCCTCATCCTGATCCTCCTGGTCATGGTCACGGGGGTCGACCGATTGTGCGCGTTCATCCGGAGGCGGGTGCTGTGAGCCGCGGACCGGCGTTGTCCGCCGCAATCCCGGAGCGCCCGGGCGTTTCGTGGAAAGCCTGGGGGAGCGGCCTGCTTCTGTTGGCGGTCCTGGCGTGGAGCTATTCCGGAACGGAAGCCAACTTCAGAGAGTTGATCGGCGAAGAGGGCCGATCCCAGATGTGGAAGTTCGTCTCGGGTCTATGGCCGCCGGAAACCAGCCTGAAGTTCCTCGGGGGGGCGGCCCGGGCGGCCGTCCAGACGCTGGCGATCTCGATCATGGGCACGGCCCTGTCGGTGATCATCGCCTCCGTTCTCACGGCCTTCGCTTCGGACAACCTCATGGTCCGGGGGGTGTTGTTCGAGAGGGCGGGCGCGGGGACCGCGGCGGGGCGGCTGCGTTACACGGGGTATTGGGCGGCGCGAACGGCCATGGCCGTCCTCCGGTCCGTGCCGGAGATTGTCCTGGCGATCATCTTCATCTTCGCCGTGGGGCTTGGGCCTTTCGCGGGCGTGTTGGCCCTGGGCGTGCACAACGGGGGCGTCCTGGGCAAGCTATATTCGGAAACCTTGGAAAACGTCGATCCCCGGCCCATCGAGGCCCTCCAGGCGACCGGCGCGGGCCGGTTCTCGATCTTTCTTTACGGGCTACTGCCCCAGGCGTTCCCCCAGCTCCTGGCCTACACGCTTTACCGCTGGGAGGTGAACATCCGGACGGCGACCATCCTGGGGATCATCGGCGGCGGCGGCATCGGCCTGAAGATTCACATCGCCCTCAGCCTCTTTTTGCAAGATCAGCTTCTGGTGCTCATCGCGGTGATCTTCGTCCTCGTCACCGCCGTGGACTTCCTGTCTTCCTACCTTCGCCGGCGGTTGACCTGACCCGACGGCCCGTGGGGCCGTTGGACCTGATGATTCCCGCACGCTTGGTGAAGGGGAGCGGAACCCCGCGCCGCGAAATGGGCGGACGGATGCGGGATCTGCCCCGCCGTTTGAGACTTTCATTGGTGACAAATGCCGGTTAACATAGGCTTTTCGGTTCGGGAGGGCATGGCGCGGCCGTTCGGGGAGTTGTGTCCGTCCAGGCCGTTGCGGAGAGGTTTCGGGGGTACATGAACAAGATCCACCCGTCCGCCGATGAGACCGTCGAAGACATCCCCGATGGGGCCGTGATCATGTTCGGCGGGTTCGGAACCACCGGGGAGCCCGAGCACTTGATCGACGCCCTGGCGAGACAGGGGGCGAAGAACCTGACAGCCATCAGCAACGCGGCGGGATCCGGGGAAAGAAACCTTGCCCCGCTTTTCAAGAATCGCCGGATCGGGAAGTTCATCGGTTCTTTTCCCCATCCCCGAAAGGCCCGCTATTTTGACGAACAGGTCCTGGCGGGGGAGGTGGAATACGAATGCGTCCCCCAGGGCACGCTGATTGAGCGGATCCGCTCGGGGGGTGCGGGCGTCGGCGCCTTCTACACGGCGACGGGTGTGGGCACCCCTTTGGCCGAAGGCAAAGAGAGCCGTGTGATCGACGGCCGGGAAATGGTCCTGGAGTTCGCCCTGCGCGCGGATTTCGCCTTCGTGAAGGCTTACAAAGGAGACCGTTGGGGCAACCTCACGTACCGCATGACCGCGCGCAACTTCAATCCCGTCATGTCCACCGCGGCCGAGGTGACCATCGCGGAGGTGGAAGAGATCGTCGAGGTGGGCGCGCTGGACCCGGAGGCCGTCGTGACGCCCGCCATCTTCGTGGATCGGGTGGTGCGGGGAGAACACTATGACAAAAGATGGATTGACGAATGAGCAGATGGCCTGGAGGGCCGCCCGGGAGCTGAAGGACGGGGACTGCGTAAACCTGGGCATCGGACTTCCCACGCGGGTGGCCGATTACCTGAACCCCGAGGCGGATGTCCTGATTCACACCGAGAACGGCCTCCTGGGCGTGGGACCGACCGCACCGGAGGACCTGAAAGATCCCGACCTGGTGAATGCCAGTAAGGATGCCGTCACCCTCATTCCCGGGGCGTCATTCTTCTCACAGGCCGACGCCCACGTGATGGTGAGGGGCGGGCACCTGGCCGCCTCCATCCTGGGCGCCTACCAGGTCTCGGAGAAGGGGGACCTGGCGAACTGGATGCTTCCGGGGAGCCCCATCGGCCGGGTCGGCGGGGCGATGGACCTGGCGGCTGGGGCGCGCCGCGTGATCGCCTTGATGCGTCACGTGACGAAAGAGGGGGAGCCCAAGATCGTTCGCGCCTGCACGTACCCCCTGACGGGCAAGGCGTGCGTCGATCTGATCATCACCGACCTGGCGGTGATCCGGGTGGACCCGGACGGTCTTCATCTGCTCGAGGCGGCCCCCGGCGTAACGGCCGAGGAAGTCCGGGACGTCACGGAGCCCACGTTGGTGGTTGCTGAAGATTGGAAAGAAATATCTGTGGCGGAGGGATTCCCGGCCAAGGTCTAACCGTTATTCAGGAAGAAGAGAAAATGCCGCTTCAGGCAATCGACATTCACACCCACGTCAACACCCCCGAAGCCCGAAAATTGAATCCCCTTCGGGCGGCCATGGAAAAGTACTTCAAGGTGAGCCTCGAGGGCGTTCCCCTGGAGGAAACGGCCGGGATGTACCGGGACATGGAGATGAAGGCGGTCGTCTTCGCCATCGATTCGGAGACGGCGACGGGGGTCCCCTACATCGGAAACGATTACGTGGCCGATATGGTCAAGGAACACCCGGACGTGTTCATCGGATTCGCCAGCGTGGACCCCCACAAGGGGAGATTGGCGGTCGAGGAGGTCGAGCGGTCGGGCCGGGAGCTGTCGTTGCGGGGCGTCAAGTTCCAGCAGGCGATCCAGGACTTCTATCCCAATGAGCGGAAGTGCTATCCCATCTACGAGAAGTGCGTTGAGCTGGGCCTCCCCGTCATCTTTCACATGGGCCACACCGGGGTGGGCGCGGGGCTTCCGGGAGGAGGCGGAATCAGTCTCGCGAAGTCCCGGCCGATCCCCTACCTGGACGACGTGGCCCGCGATTTCCCCGAGCTGACCATCATCGGCGCCCATCCGGCCTGGCCTTGGCACGACGAGCTTCTCTCCATCGTCCTCCACAAGGCCAACGTCTACATGGACCTGTCCGGGTGGTCTCCGAAGTATTTCCCCCCCTCCGTGATCCAGTACGCCAACACCCTCCTCCAGGACAAGATCCTGTTCGGGACGGATTATCCGTTGCTCACGCCGGAGCGCTGGCTCCGGGATTTCGAGGCCGCCCCCTTTAAAGAGCAGGTTCGGAAGAAAATTCTCCTCGAAAACGCCCGGAAACTGCTCGGAATCGACGACGCGTGAAGCGCGCCGGGCCCCTCCGGAAATGACACCCCGTCTCAAGATCGACATTCACGCGCACGAATTTCCCCAACCCTATCTCGACGAGATCCTCCGATTGGCGGCCAAGGGGAAATTCCCCGCGCCCGTCATCGATCTCAATCCCTGGAGCATCGACGAAAACCTCGCCCCTCGATTCAATTCGCTGAGACCGTCGACAACCCGCGTGCGCTGGTGGAGGATATCGACCCCGAAGGACTTCCGCTCCTGAAGGGCTATCACGCGCGGGACCCGGACCTTACGTTTACCGACCGTCTCACATTGCGTCTGAAGGGCCGGACGCTCGAGTTCCTCCATGCCCCCGGCCACCTTCCCAACAGCACGATGGTGTTCCTGCGGGAAGAGGGCGGTCCTTTTCGCCGGCGACAACGTTTTTAACGACTTCCTCCCCTGGCTGCACCAGTCCGATCCCTTCGGTTGGCTGGAATCCCTCCAATGGATTCGACGGGCGACGCCGAAGGTGATCGTGCCGGGGCACGGCCCTGTATGCGACATGGGGCCTGTGGACCGCTTGGAGGACTACCTCAAGGAAACCCTGGCGCTGGT
>JASLXW010000266.1:0-243 GCA_030740135.1 Nitrospinota bacterium | reverse complement strand
GAGCATTTCCGGTCGGTGGCGCCCGCGGTGGAAAAGATGGGTGTCGAGCGCCTGTATGACGCGCTGAGTGAAATCAATGGGGTGGGATTCGATTAACGGGTGTGTTTCGGGTCTCCGCTTGGGTCAGGGCCGAACCCGGCGATTGATTCCGGCCGCGCCTATCTTTTGAATGGATCGCTTCCCAAGCCTTCACACGATAGGGGGAGCCCGTAAGGGGCTCCCCCTACATATTGAGGCCGCCGC
>JASLXW010000265.1 GCA_030740135.1 Nitrospinota bacterium | reverse complement strand
AAATAAGGGGGTTCAAGGATTCGTATGCCGTCAAGCAATAGGAATCGGGCGCCAATGAACCAGCCTGCGGAGAAGCCCAAAATTCCGGACAAGCTCTTTTTCAAGATCGGAGAGGTGGCGGGGATCGCGGATACGAAGCCCCACGTTCTTCGGTATTGGGAAACCGAGTTCGGGATTCTCAGGCCCGTCAAAAACGCCTCGGGCCAGCGGGTGTACCGGAGACGGGACGTTGAAGTCGTTCTGGAGATCAAGCGCCTGCTTCATCAGGAGCGGTTCACCATCGCGGGGGCCAAGAAGCGTCTCGGCGGACGCAGGAGCGTGAAGCCCGAGGTCTCGGTCGTGGAGGAAAAGCCGGCGCTGTCGCCGGCGCCGGATTCAACCGCCGGCTCGGAGGAGACCGAAAATATCCAGGGGCTCCTGAGAGAGTTGGAAAAAGGTCTTCGAGAGATCCTGTCCGTTCTGGACGAATCAGACCGACAGCTTGAAGGGCGTTGAAGCCACCCGGAGGATTCCTCAGCCACGAAGGATCGCTGAGGGGGGTGGGGGAGGAGCCAAGGCGGACGCGGGACCACCGCGGGCTCGTCGTCGGTCCGGATTCACCGGCTTCCGCGCGGATTGCGGGCGCGCGGCGTGCGCCCGAAAACGGCGGGGCCGGATTCACGAAGGAGTCGTTCGGCGATGAGCGTTTTTCGTAAAATCATTCAAGAGCACCTCCGCGAGGGAGAGATGGAAGCCGGTGAGGAGATCGGAATCCAGATCGACCAGGTGCTGATCCAGGACATCACCGGCACCGTCGTGATGCTTAATTTCGAGGCCATGGGCCTGCCCCGGGTCCGGTGCCGGGTGGCGGCGGCCTACGGCGATCACAACGTTCTTCAAGTCGATAGCCGCAACACCGAAGACCACCTCTATCTGGCGAGCGCCGGGCGGAAGTACGGCGTCTGGTGGGCGAAGCCCTCGAGCGGCATCGGTCACCAGATTCATCAGGAGCATTTCGCGGTCCCCGGGGTGACGGCCCTGGGGGCGGATTCCCACACGCCCCATTGCGGCGGGATGGGCATGATCGCCATCGGCGCGGGCGGTCTCGACGTGGCCGTCGCCCTGGCGGGCGGGTTGTATTACGTGAAGATGCCCCAGGTGGTGAACGTCCACCTGACCGGCGAGCTGCCCGCGTGGGGCACCGCCAAGGACGTCATCCTGGAGATGCTCCGAAAGCTGACCGTGCGGGGCGGCTTCGGCAAGGTGATGGAATACACCGGACCCGGCGTGAGGAGCCTCAACGCCCAGCAGCGCTGCACCATCACGAACATGGGAGCCGAGCTGGGCGCCTCGACCTCGATCTTCCCCTCGGATGAGGTCACGCGGGATTATCTCCGCCGCGTCGGGCGGGAAAAGGACTGGCGGGAGGTCCTGCCGGACGCGGACGCCGAGTACGACGAGCGGGTGGACCTCGACCTGGACCGGATCGGGCCCCTGGTGGCGCTGCCCAGCCTGCCGGACAAGGTGGTGCCCGTCACCGAGGCCGCCGGAACGCCGATCCAGCAGGTCTTCGTGGGAAGCTGCACCAACGGGTCCTACACGGACATCAAGGCCGTCGCCCGGATCATGAAGGGCCGAAAGGTTCATCCCCAGGTGGACTTTCTGATTCATCCCTCGAGCAAAAAGGACCTCGAGCTGTTGTCCCGGGAGGGATACGTGACCGACCTGCTCGAAGCGGGCGTCAACGTGGCGGAGCCCACTTGCGGGGCCTGCATCGGGAGCGGCCACGTGCCGGCCGCCGGGACGAACTCGCTCCGCGTGGCCAACCGGAATTTCCAGGGCCGGAGCGGTTTGAAGGAAGACCGGGTGTACCTGTCGAGCGCCGAAGTGGGCGCGGCCACGGCCATCGCCGGGGTGATTGCCGACCCCCGGGACCTGGGGATCGAGGCCCCGGGCCAGGATCTCCCGGACCGGTTGACGCAGGACAACCCCAACCTGGTCGCCCCGCCCCCGGAGGAGGAGGCCAAGGGCATCGAGGTGGCCCGGGGGCTCAACATCCAGCCGGTTCCCGCCAAAGACCCGCTGGAGGATGTGATCTCCGGCGAGCTCCTCCTCAAGGTCGGCGACGACATCACCACCGATCACATCATGCCCGCCGCGTCGAACATCCTGGTCTTCCGCTCCAACATCCCCAAGCTCGCCGAGTTCGTGTACCACCGGGTGGACCCGACCTTCGCCGAGCGCGCCAAGGCCAAGGGGACCGGGTTCATCGTGGGCGGCCTGAACTACGGGCAGGGAAGCTCCCGGGAGCACGCGGCCCTGGCGCCGATGTTCCTGGGCATCCGCGCGGTGATCGCGAAATCGTTCGCCCGAATCCATATGGCCAACCTCATCAACTGGGGATTGATCCCCTTGCAGTTCGTTGAGGCGGAGGATTTTGACCACATCGACCAGGGGGACGAGCTGGAGTTGAACGGCGTCCTTGAATTTGTGAAAGACCGGGAGTCCATCGAGCTGGTCAACAAGACGAAGAACACCCAGTATCAGGTGCGGTTGGTTGCCACGCCCAGAGAGCGCCGCGTCCTTACCGCCGGCGGCAGGCTCTCCGAGGCGAAGGCCATGGGGTCGCGATAAAACCGGGAAGCTCGATCTTGGGGTCGTCCAATGGGGGCGGCCCCGTCTTTTTCGGACGGGGTCCGGCGGCGCTGGGTCCGTGACCGGCCTCGGCCGGAAAATCAGGGAGTGGGCTCATGGAGTACAGGGCGGAGAAGGACTCGATGGGCGAGATGCGGGTGCCCGTGGATTCGCTTTTTGGGGCGTCCACGCAGCGCGCCGTGTTGAACTTTCCGGTGAGCGACAAGCGCTTTCCCCGGGTCTTCCTCGAAGCCCTGGGCGCAGTGAAGGCGGCGTCGTCGTCGGCCAACATGAAGCTGAGCAAGCTCGATCCCGCGCTGGGCGAGCCTAGCCGTAAGGCGGCCCTGGCCGTCCGGGACGGCGAGTATGACGCCCACTTCGTCGTGGATATCTACCAGACCGGATCTGGCACCTCGACCAACACCAACGCGAACGAGGTGATCGCCAACGTGGCCAACGTCGGACTCGGCGAGCCCATCGGCAAGAAGTCGCCCGTGCACCCGAACGATCATGTGAACATGGGACAGTCGAGCAACGACGTGATTCCGACGGCCATGCACGTCTCGGCGGTCCTGGACATCGAGCGAAGCCTGTTGCCGGCCCTGGACGCCCTGGAGGCCGCCCTGTCGAAAAAGGCCGAGGCCTGCCGGGATGTGGTCAAAACGGGACGGACCCACCTCCAGGACGCGACGCCCGTGACGCTGGGACAGGAGTTTTCCGGATACGCCGTCCAGATCAAGAACTGCCGGGGGCGGATCGAGCGGACGCTGGAGAACCTGAAAGAGCTGGCCATCGGCGGCACGGCCGTGGGGACTGGAATCAACACGCATCCGAAATTCGCGGGGCTTGTCTGCGAGGACCTGAGTCAGCAGTTCGGAACCGATTTCCGCGAGGCCCCCAATCACTTCGAGTCGCTGGCGGCGAAAGACACCTGCGTTGAGGCGAGCGGGGCGCTCAAGGTCCTGGCCGTGGCGCTGACCAAGATCGCCAACGACATCCGCTGGCTCTCCTCGGGGCCGCGGACCGGTCTGGGCGAGATTGCGATCCCGGAGACCCAGCCCGGGTCGTCCATCATGCCCGGCAAGGTCAATCCGGTCATCGCCGAGTCGGTCTTGCAGGTGGCCGCGCAGGTGATGGGAAACGACGTGACCATCGCGGTGGGCGGAGCGTCGGGCAACTTCGAGCTCAATGTGATGATGCCGGTGATCGCTTTCAATCTCCTCGACTCCGTCCGCCTCCTGGCGAACGTGTGCGGGATCTTCAAAGAGAAATGCATCGACGGCATCGAGGCCAACGCCGACCGTGCGGCCGAGACCATCGAGCGCGGGCTGTCGCTCGTGACCGCCTTCGCGCCCGTCATCGGGTACGACAAGGCGGCGGCGTTCTCTCAGCAGGCTTTCCGGGAGAACAAGACCATCCGGGAGCTGGCCAAAGAACAGGGGTTATTCTCCGATGAGGAGCTCGACCGGCTGCTCGACCCCCGGTCCATGCTCCGGCCGGAGGAGTAAGGGCCGCTTTCAATCCGGACCATCGCTTCTCCGCCGGAGGCAACAACCGTGGAACAGGTGAGCGCCAACGTTTTCATCGACGCGATGGCCTCGAGCCCCTGCACCGTCGGCGCCGTCCGGACGCCGGAAGGACTCGTCCTGATCGATTCGCCCAATCAGCCGACCCGCGCGGTGAGATGGCGGGGGGAGGTGGAAAGTCTTGGCGAGATCCGCTACCTGATCAACACCGAATTTCACATCGACCACACTTTCGGAAACGCCTTCCTTCCGGGGACCGTCATCGCCCACCGGAAGACGAAGGAGTTGTTCTACGAGGACTCGGTTCTCGGCCCAAGCCCCATGAAGGAACCCGGGCCCTACGTGCGGAAGGTCGATCCCGAAGGTCTCGGTCTCGCGGCGGATTACCGGGCCCGCGAACCGAAGGTCGCCTTTGACGACCGCCTCACGCTCGATCTGGGAGGCGTGACCGTCGAGGCCTTCGTGGCGCCCGGCCACGTCCCGTTCCAGCTTGCCGTCCATGTGCCGGGGGACAAGGTCCTGTTCGTCAGCGACAACGTCTTCAACGGGGTGATGACGTGGTACCACGATTCCGTCCCGTTCGAATGGCTCGAGTCGCTGGACCGCTTCCGGCGGATGGACGTCGAGGTCGTCGTCCCGGGCCACGGACCGGCTTCCGGGCCGGAGGTGTTCGATGAGATGAAGGAGACCGTCGGCGAGGCCATCGACCGAGTCCGGTCGGCCATCGATTCCGGGATGAGCCGGGAGGAGGCGAGGGACCGGATCTCCTTCCTGGATCGCGTGCCCGTCACCGAGGGGTTCCGGCCCATCGCGGACAGGCTCCAGCGGCTCTTCGTCGAGCGGATATATGACCAGGTCTTGGAGCGGAGGGCCTGAGGGACGGGCGAATCCCGACGTCAGGAGAGCGGCATCCGAACCGGGGACCGATCCCCAAGGAGACCGGAATGAGCGTTCTTCCCAACATCGACATTTATCACGAATATCACTGACCGTGGTCTTACATGGCCTCGGCGAGGCTGAAGGCGATCTTCCCGGAGTTCAAGGACCGGCTCACCATCCACTGGCGGGCATTTCCGCTTGATGTGATCAACGGCCGGCCCCTTCCCCGTCACATCGTGGACCAGGAATGGCCGCACGTCGCCAACGAGGAGCCCCTGTGCGAATTTCGCCCGTGGAACAACGTCGGTTTCCCCGATACGAGCATTTTGGCTTACGAGATATACGATTGCGGTTATGCCCAGGACCCGGTGAAGGCCTTCGACCTCGATTACCGGATCCGGCGGGCGTTTTATTACGAAAGCCGGTGGATCCATCTCCGGAACACGCTGTTGGAGATCGCCGGCGAGGCGGGCCTCGAGATGGACCGGCTGACCGAAGACTTCGACACCGGCCGTTACAAGGCCCGGGTGATGCTCGACTGCAACGAGGCCTTGCGGAAGCGCGATGAAGAAGGCAAAGCGATGACGAGCCCGACGGTCATCCTGCCCAACGGCGAGTTCTACTACAACCCCTTCGCGACCGAGAAGACCTTCAACGAAGACAAGGTGATGATCGTTCTCAAGCAACCCGAGAAGACGGGGGAAGAGGCCCTGGAAGGTTACCGGGAAATCCTGCGGCGGGCGTTAAAGTAACGACCACATCTTATCGGTCATCTTTAAGGGTATCGCTTTTCTAACCACAATTGTCCGCCGGGGCGCAGCAGGCCTCCGCCCCCGGGGTTTCCGTCCCTGCGCGGTCCAGGATTCCGAACAACGGCGCGTAGTGGGGATGTTCCAGGACCTTGCGGGTCTTC
>JASLXW010000264.1 GCA_030740135.1 Nitrospinota bacterium | reverse complement strand
GAGGAGAAGAGACTAACTCAAAAAGTGGTACAACTTTAGGGGGCAGGGTAGTCTCTCCTCCGGCGCCATGGGACGCTCATTGCCAGCCCCTGACGCGCTACCTATAATCCTTCTAACGTGTAAACCTCCGCTCCCCAAAGTGAAGCGTCAAGGATGAGCCATTCCTCAGGTGATGTTCCCAAGCAGTCTCCGGATGGGGGGCGGGCCGGATCCCCTCGGAGCGGAGCGGGTTCCGAACGCGATACGGAGGCCCTCCAAAATATCCGCGTCGTCCTGGTCGATCCGCAATACTCGGGCAACATCGGCGCCTCGGCCCGGGCGATGATGAACATGGGGCTCACCGACCTGCGGCTGGTCTTCTCCGGCCGCCCCACCGAGCATGTGAACGCCGAGGCCCGGAAGATGGCGATGTACGCCAAGGACATGCTCTTCCGCGCTCCGGTCTACGCGAACCTGGCCGAGGCGGTCGCGGATTGCGCCCTGGTGGTCGGGACGACGCGGCGTCAGGGCAAGTTCCGGCACGTGACGGTCACCGCCAAGGGCATCGTGGAGCGAATCCTCCAATCGGCCCGGCGGCGCCCCGTGGCCCTGGTTTTCGGTCCGGAGAATTTCGGGCTTTCCAACGAGCATCTGCGCTCCTGCCACGAGCTGGCGTTCATCCCCGCCCATTCCGGTTTCGGTTCTCTGAATCTGGCGATGGCCGTCCTCATTATTTGTTACGAGGTCTACCAGGTCGCGAGGAGCGGCGCGGAACCGCCGAACGCCCCCGCCCCCTCCACCCCCGTCGCCACCGCCGAAGAGCTGGCCGGGTTGTTCGCTCACATGAAGGACACCCTTCTGAGGATCGATTTCCTTGACCCGCAGAACCCCGAGCGGATGATGACGCACCTGAGGCGGCTGTTCTCCCGAGCGGACCTGAGCTTCAAGGACGTGAAGGTCCTGCGGGGGATCTTCCGGCAGGTGAACTGGGCGCTGGGAGAGGAGGAATTCAAGTCCTCCGCCGACGCCCCGGCCGCCTCGGCTCTTGAAGAAGAGGAGAGGTCCACGGATTCCTGGAGGGGCCTCTTGAGTGACGGCGCCCCAGAGAAAAAATGATGAACTTGACTCCAACAACGGGCGACCCGGAGAAACTGGCGGATTTCATCCGTGTGGCGCGCGGGGATAAGCTGGCCGACCTCATCCTTCGGGGCGGAAAGGTTGTCGACGTCTTCTCCGGCGAAATCCGGGAGACTGCCGTCGCGGTCTATCGGGGGCGGATTGCCGGGCTGGGCGATTACGAGGGCAAAGAGACCCACGACCTCGACGGGCGCTGCATTTCCCCGGGCTTCATCGACGCCCACTGCCACATCGAAAGCTCCCTGTTGCCCCCGGCCGAGTACGCCCGGGCGGTTGTCCCGCGCGGGACGACCACCGTCGTCGCCGACCCGCACGAGATCGCCAACGTCCTGGGCCTGGAGGGCGTCCGCTTCCTCCTGGAATCGAGCCGCCACTGCCCGCTCGACGTCTTCCTCATGGCGCCCTCATGCGTCCCGGCGTCCCCCCTCGAGACGGCCGGGGCGGTGCTCGAGGCCGAGGACCTGTTCCCCCTCCTGGCGGACAGCCGGATCCTGGGCCTGGGGGAGATGATGAATTTCCCGGGCGTGGTGATCGGGGACCCCGGCGTGATGGCGAAGCTCGCCGGAGGCGCGGCCCATATCGACGGCCACGCCCCGGGGCTTTCGGGCCGGGCCCTTTGCGCTTACGTCGCCGCGGGCGTTCAGTCCGACCACGAGTGCGTGACGGCGAAGGAGGCCGGGGAAAAGCTGGGCCTCGGGCTTCATATCATGATCCGCGAGGGATCGACCGCCAGGAACCTGGAGGCCCTGCTGCCCGCCGTCCGGCCGGAGAACGCCGGCCGCTTCTCCCTGGTCACCGACGACGTGGACCCCGCGGATCTGTCCTCGAAGGGGCACCTGGATTACGTCGTGAACCGGGCGGTCCGCCTCGGTCTCGACCCCGTCCCCGCCCTTCAGATGGTGACGGTCAACTCCGCCCGGCACTTTGGCCTGGGGGACCGGGGCGCGATCGCCCCCGGCCTTCGCGCGGACCTTGCTGTTTTCGAGGACCCGCGCGACATCCGGGTCCAACAGGTGTACAAGGACGGGAGTCTCGTGGCCACCGGCGGGAGGATGGCCTTCTACGGCGATCACGCGCCCGCCGGACGCGTCCGGAACACTGTGAGCCTGCGGTGGGACCGTCTCGAGGACCTCTCCGTGCCGGCGGCCGGGAAGCGTTTGCGGGTGATTGGCGTCGAGCCGGGGCAGATCGTAACGCGGACTCGGGTGATGGAGGCCCGCGTCGAAGACGGCCTGGCCTTGTCGGATGTGGACCGGGACCTTCTCAAAGTCGCCGTAGCCGAGCGGCACGGCCGGACGGGCAAGGTCGGATTCGGTTTTGTTCACGGATTCGGCCTGAAGCGCGGGGCCCTGGCCTCTTCCGTCGCCCATGACTCCCATAATGTGATCGCGGCGGGCGTGGTCGACGAGGACTTGCGGGCGGGTTTCCGCGCCGTCGAGGAGATGCAGGGCGGGCTGGCCGCCGTCCTGGACGGCCGCCCGATCGCCCGGCTTGCATTGCCCATCGCCGGGCTGATGAGTGATTCGCCCATCGAAGTCGTCACCGCGCAGCTTGAAACGCTCCACGCGGCGGCGAGAGATTTGGGCTGCGGGCTCGATTCACCTTTCATGACCCTGTCGTTTCTGGCCCTGGCCGTGATTCCCGAGTTGAAGCTCACGGACATGGGCCTGGTGGACGTGACGAAATTCGATTTCGTTCCGCTTTTCGAGGATGAAGACTGAGGCCCGTCGCCCGGTTGACCCAACCCGCTGATTGAGAGAAGAGAATCCGACATGACCGAATCCTGCAAGATCAGATACTACATTCCCGCCCACGACGAGGACGTTCTGCGGGAGGCCATCGAGTCCGATGCCGAGGTCATCATCATGGATCTGGAGCAGAACTGCCCTTCGGACAAGAAGGACGCCGGGCGGGCGCTCGTCCAGCGGGCGTGCTCGGAGATGGATTTTCAAGGATCGGGAAAATGGATCCGGGTCAACATTATCGGCTCCGCGGAGTTGGAGGAGGACTTGAAAAGCCTCGAACGTCTGCCGGACGGAATCGTCCTCGCCCAGGCCCGGAACGGCCAGGAGGTTCTGACGCTGGCCGCGGCGCTGGTGGACGTTGAGCGGCGGGCCGGGGTCGGGCTGAACTCGATCCCCATCGTTCCGAACATCGAGTCGGCCGACGGGCTTCGGAACGCCTACGAGATCGCCTCGACCAGCGCCCGCGTTTCGGAGCTCGGGTTGGGCGGGGGCGATATGCTCAAAGACCTCGGCGGCATCCGGACGCCCGAGGGCGGGGAGCTCTTCCACGTCCGCGCCCGCTTGGCGGTTGAAGCCGCGGCCGCGGGGGTCCGGCTCATCGATACGGTCACGCCCGTAAACGCGAGCGACGAATACCTCGAGCGAGACACCCGGGAGCCTTTCAAGCTGGGTTTTCAGGGGAGGGGAGTCCTGACCGCCCGCCACATCGCGCCCATCCGCCGGATCTGGGCGGAGATGACCCAGGGCGGCTGATTATCCTATCCGCGGCGGGGCTTTGGGCGTTCATGGATAGGAGAAGGATCAATAAAAAAAGAGCCTGGAAGACCGGGGGCTGAGGTTCCCCCGTCTTCCAGGCTCTGTGTGAGACCGAATCCCGGGCCCGGCCGAACGGCCGGGTGGAAATAACCGCTAGCTGACCGCTTGTTTCAGCTTGCCGCCCGCTACAAATTTGGGGACCTTTTTCGCGGATACGGAGATGGATTCACCCGTTCTCGGGTTTCTCGCCAGGCGGGCCTTCCGATCCGCGACCGTAAAGGTGCCGAATCCGGACAGGACCACCCGTTCGCCCCGCTTCAGGCCCCGGACAATCTCTTCCAGGACGCCGTCAATGGCGAGCTCCGCTTTGGTCTTCGGAATCGCGGCGTTCCTGGCTACGGCATCGATGACATCGGCTTTATTCATCCTCTGTTCCTCCCTCCCGGAGTTTGAATCGCGCCCGTTGGTTCAATGATTAGGCCGATTCCCTTCCTGTATTTGTTCACGGCTCTTATGATGCGTTAAGCTTCCCCTACATCTAGGACACATACCCAGATCCAGACACAATATGTGGTATTTAATATCAAGTTGTCAAGATATTTCTTGAATAATTCGTCGGGGGCCGGAGCGCCTTTCGTTTCGGGGGGGATGCGGAAGGTCCTTCCACAATCGCGCGGGAGCCGGCGCTTCGGTCCGTTGGATGTGAGGCTCGACCGGACCATGGTCCGGCGGGGGGCGGGCTAAGGCTTGCTGAAATTTGGAGGAAGGTCGGGGGCCGGAAGCCCTGAGTCTTCCGCCATCGCGCTTTCCTGAATCAGCCGGTCGGCTTCCCGCAGTCCCTCCTCGACCCGCGCGACGGCCGTTTCGGGGGGGAAATGGCGGGAGGGTTTGGCGAACGCGCGCGGATAACAGGTCCGGGCGATTTGTTCCGGGTTCTCTCCGGCCCGGCGCTTGTCCCAAATCTCCAGGTACCATTCATAAATGCGGAGGTCCTCGGGAGGTGCGGCGTCCTGTTCGGGATGAAAGCCCGGGTGTTGAGCGATTCTGCGTTGTGTCAGATCCTCGAGGACCGCGTCGAGAACGGGCAGGAGGTTGGCCCGGGGGGTTCGGAGGTCCACTTCGATGGTCACCCGGAACCGGCCGCCGTCCCCCGATTCCTCTTCCAAGCCGTCCGGATCGAGCACTTTCAGCCCGGGAAAACCCGAGATCTCCGGCCGGTCCCCGAAGGGATACACGATGGGCAGACGAATCCCGTCCGGGGTTTCCGACGGGTCGGGCAGCGCGCCAAGGAGGTACTTGGCCATCAACCGAAAGGCCTCCCGCCGCACGGGCTGGGCTTCCTCGGAGCCGTGACGGGAGATTAGGGCCCGGTACGCGGCATGGTCCGCCCGGTACGCCTCGCTCCTCCGCAGAAATTCCCAGCGCAGGTCAAGCAGCTCCCGAAGGAGGAGGAGGGTTTCTCTATTCATCGAGCGGGACACCGGTGTTCTCCCGCACCCCTTTTCACCCAAATGAGCCCGGGTTTCCCGCGCCCGACGGCTCGGGAGCCTTCAATAGATTCTCTCCTTGAAGGTGAATGATTCTTCCTTATTGTAACCCGTATTTCTCACAACCCATAGATTTGCCGCCGGGTGTCCATCCAGGGCGCGGATTTCTCACTCCCAGTTAAGACTGAAGGCTCTAAAGCGGTGAAAAAACCTCTCAAGTCGAACATCCCCGCGGGGGCGTCTACTGGGACTTGGACCTCAACATGAATCCCGGGGCGTCCGGGCCGCGTCGTCTATCCACAACGGACGAATCGGACGAGGGAAGGTTTGCCGCGTCTCTCTATGAGAAGCGCGGGTCGCCCCGTGGGTAGGATTTTCCGGTTCTTGGAAAAGTATCAGGAAAGCGGATCTGGGAAACGCCCGAAATAAAAAAGGCCCGGGTCCCGCCACACGGAGAAGTTTCAACTTCTCCAGTGCCTCAGCAGACAGGACCTGGGCCGTGGGCCTTTCCGTTCACCACCGATTAAAAGATCAACTAAATCAAAATCTTAAATCCGGTGGCTTTATAAAGAAGATGAGCTTTCCACGCCACCCTTTCAAAACCACGTTAATGTATCAAATTAAAATCGATTTGTCTACAAACTTTTTCTAAAAACTTTGCTTTCTCCTTCCACCGAAACGAAAATCGGGGGGTCGCTCCCTTCCTCTTCCCGGGCCTCCGTTTTGAGGTTGGGATGATCCCGGAGCCGGTGATGGATAGGGGTGATCAGCGGAACCGGATTTCTCGGGGCGCTCGGGATGGCAATCACACCGGGGGAGGGGCGCGCCGCGCGG
>JASLXW010000263.1 GCA_030740135.1 Nitrospinota bacterium | reverse complement strand
TCCGCGAGCTTTCAAATTTCCGTTCTTCAAGACACCGAAGAATCGCGCCGGTGTCCCGACGGAGGGCCTCCGCTTTGACGGCAGGAAGTGCAACCATCTGTAGACGCCCTCTAATGCCATTGGGATTCGGGTCGTTTCAACAATCTTATCGATAGACTCACAGAGCGCCTCCTCCGCGATGTCTCCTTGATGAATCCATAACGAGTCGGTGAGGGCGTGGAGTATGCGGTAACCTCGTGTTTCCGCAATTTCTTTTGCGCGCAGAAGCTTCTCTCTGCCGAATGCGGTTACGGCTTCATGCGCTTCGATTCTCCCAAAGCGTGCGTTTTTATAACCCAAATATCCGAAACACGTGACAAGGATCCACTTCAATGCCGTCTGACGTTTGTCAAAGTGAATTCTATCCCGATCATTGCTTGCCAGTTTCTTCCGCCGTTTAAATGCCTCCCTTCTGTCAAGGATTGGCGCCAGAACCTTTGGAACCAGCCCGTGCCTTCGCTTGCAGATGTGGTAGCCGGATTCAGGAACTTTTTCACCATCTTTCTCGCAGCACGAACACAGTATAGTTTCGGGAGAGATGTTGTGCGCGACCATGATTGCGGGATACATGGATGCGAAATCAATTTCCGCAACGTTCTCAAACGCGCCCACTTCGGGTGAATAAGTTAAACCGCCTTTGTCCGCGATGAAGAGCTTCCACGGTGTTTTGAAGGCCTCGGGCTCGCCTTTCCGCCACGGAACCAGGATGTTTTGCCGAAAGGCCTCATCCAGCTGCATCGATGAGATGGCTGTGCCCGGGGAAGTTCTTGCGGTTGTCTGAACGGGAATCTTTGCCAAGCGCGAAAGTTCAACGATTCCGTCCAGACCCGCTTCCCGATACATAAAGGAAGCATCTTTGTCGATGTGCCATCGGCCGAAAAGAGGATAGCGTGGAGGAGAATAAAGGATGCGGCCGTAGGTGAAATAAGACCTGCCCTTTGTTCTTGGCGAGCGCCTCGGAGCTTCCGCGTCCCGATCCAGGTTGAGCCGAACCTTTGCCAGGGCCTCGGCTCGCAACAGCCATGGAAAAAGCAACGTGTCTCCCTGAGACGTGAGGAGTAGATCAGGGTCCGCCCGCTCGATGACGTTGTTCAATTCCGTGACCAGCGCTTCCGGTCCTTCAGGATCGATTTCATAATCTTTCTCTTCCCAAGAAATTCTGAGGCCCGGAAAGCGGTTCGGAGACTCATGCAAAGGCTCAAGCGTGATTGTCCTAAGCGCCGGGAGTTGGAGGTCCTGCCATGCTGATTCCGTAGTCTCGATTTTTTGAATCTCCTGTCCTTCTGTTTCCACATGCACATGGCCGCACGGAAACAATCCGGTCTCATAGAGGTACGTCTGAGCCAGGGGAAGGTCGGCGTTATAGATGCGCAAAGGCCCATCGTAGCATGGAAGAATTTCGGAAAGCTTTTCGTAGTGGGGCGCGCCGGTCACCTCAAGCTCCAGGACCTTGATGGGATCAGCGGACCAGAACTCGATTTTCTCCGTCCACCTCTTTCCAAGGATAAGGCGCTGCTTTTCCAAACGGGAAACCAATTGCGTGAGAATATTCCGCTTGCCCTCAAGGTAGACCTTGGGATGATACGTATGATGAAATAGCTCAGCGCCGTCTTCCGTGAGAATCCACAACCGCGCTTCTTGTCCGGTCACGTAAATATCAAAGAGAATTCCCTCAGTCTCTCTCATTTCTCTTCAGCCGATTCACTTCGTTTCTCAAGGTCTCAACCTCATCCCTCAAAAGCTCGAACTCCGTCCGGAGGGGCGTCAGCCTCTCAATGAGCTTTTGTTGTTCAACGAGTGCGGACAGAAAAATGAGATCCATCGGCCACGGATGGCTTGCATACACCGAAGCGGCCACATGGCGCTTGCCCGCTGCAAAAAGACGGTCGAAAGCTTCCTGGTCCTCCTTGCGCAAAGCCCTTTTGAACTTGCCGAGCGCTCTTTCCTCTTCTTCCAGAACGCGGCTGAAAGGTGCAACCGTGCGCCCCATCTCAAGCCTCCCCCTGAGCCATAATCAAGGCGAGCGCTTCTCCCGCTCTTATCACCCTCCTTTCCGGTTTCACGATCTTCACCTGTGGTCCCCTGTCACTTGCTTCTACAATCGCCATTGTTTCCGCTGCTGAACTCAAACCCCGCATCAACCCATGCCTTTTCCGTGGGCCGCCAACCGAATCCTGGGCCAAGAGCAAAGAAGATGTTTCACTGATTTGGAAGAGGGACTTCTTGAGTCGTCTGAAGAGCGCCCTGACTTCCCTCCACGGAACGCTTTCGTCCATGAACGTGTTCAGCGGACCGGATGCAACGAGAATGGCGGGGCCATCATCCAAATGTTTCCGCACCTTTTCTTCGAGAAGCACTGTCAGTTGGTGGCAGGTGAACGCGCGGGCAAACAGGAAATGCTTGGCGTCGAGTATCTCTTTTGGATGGCATCCAATGCGTCTCGCGCACCGGGCGACGTTGTAAGGGTTGAAGCGGGTTGCTCCGTCCACGAAAATGACCTTCCGGTGTTGGGAAACCAGGACGGCGGACAAAGCGGTTGCCGCGGGAATCGAGAGTCCGCCGCCCAAGAGTACAGGCTTTGGATGGTGCGACCAGAGCTCGCGCACCAGGGCTTCAAGGGGGTTCCGGCCTGGCGCCATGAGAACGGTGGAAGACATTGATGAGGGTCTCGTTTAATTTTCGATAGACGAAATTAAATCCAAAATAAGACGAATGCGGTCGGTTGTCAACCCATTTCTTTTCCTGGAATTCCGGATTACACCGGCAGACAAAACCGGAATTTATATAATCGATTGAAAATCAATTTGTTAGAAATGTTCCCCGCGCCCGAATTCCCTGAAGTCTACCGAAACGCGGGGAGGGGGGAGGGGGGAGGGAATGACCGCCGGTGGCGATCCCTTCGGCAGGCGAACCCCGAAACCATCATATTCGGTGGGCAATCCCGGCCCGTTCCCGCTAAAACCCAGTCGTATAGTGGTTTATCAGCTTCACGTATTCGTAGAAGATCTGCTTGCTCCGCGCCCGGCTGCGCCACCAGGAATGCAGACGCATCCGGTCATGGCGGCTCGGATGGACGGCGACCTTCACGCCGTGGCGGTTCAGCGACCGGAAGATCAGCCGCGTCCGGGTGGAGTGGAATTCCGACGTGACGACAATCACCGAGCGCCAACCCTTCTTTCGCATGTAGTCGAAGATCACCTCGGCCTCGTTCCGGGTGGACCCGGTTGGCGTGAGAACCTCGATGGCCTCGGCCGGAACGCCCCGGTTCAGGGCGATCCGCCGGTTGACGTGAAAGTCTGTCTGGTAAGTGATCCCCAAGGATTTCATCAGACGCACATACTTGGGGTTTCCCTCGTACGGCGCAAGGAAGATTCGCGGCGCGAATCCCCGGCGGTAAAGGTCGATCCCCTCCAGGATCCGGTAAGGGACACTGCCCGAGAGGACGGCGATCCCGTCGGCGTGAATCAGCGGGTCCCTGCTCACCAGGAAGGACCCCACCGCCACCAAGATCCGGCGGTGCTGGACGTACACCCCCCCCGCGAGGATCACAAGGACAAGCCCGAGGATGATGAGGGTTTTCTTCATGGCGTCCCGGCGCGCCGTCGGTCCTTCACCTTCCCGACGGCCGCCCGCTCCGCGAGGCCTAGCCGGCCGCTCGCATGATCTCCCGCGCCAGACCCAGGAGCATCATGTCGCCCCCGGAAGCCGCGAGGATGGAGATCCCCACCGGCGCGCCGTCCGCCGCGGCCAAAGGCAGACTGACCTGCGGCAGCCGGGCTAGGCCCGCAACGCAGGTCAGGTCGAGGATTCGCTGCCGGAAACTTTCCACATCTTCCGGCGGCGTCTTGAGGAAGGGCGCGGGGCCCGGCGTCGTCGGAAGGATGAGGACCTTATCCCCATCGAGGAGATCCGCCATCTTGGCGGCCGCCCGGGCGCGCGTTTCCCGCCCTTGCGCGGCCCGCTCGGCGGTGGCCTGGGAGACCACCTCGAAGCGTCCCTGGATCAGGGGGCCGAAGCGCGGCTTCGTCTTTGTGATCCAGTCTCCGTGCGCCCCCCAGATCTCCGGGCCGTTGACGGCGAGGAAGGCCGGCCGCCAGTCCTCGAGATCCGCGGCCAGCGCCATCGGCTCCGGTTTCCCCAGGGTCTCCTTCAGGCCCTCCAGCGCCCTCGAAACCGGGTCCCGGGACGAGGGTTCGAGGAGGTCGAACGCGTCCTCGGCAATGAGAAGCCCCCCCGGCCGCTTCGACCCCGCCGGCTCGTCGAGTAGCACCCGCCCGACGCGCTCCAGCAGCTCCGGGTCATTGGCGAACCACCCCACCGTGTCCAGACTGGGGGCTAGGGGCATGCAGCCCTCGAGGGATATCCGGCCGTGGGTCGGTCGGATGCCCAAGATGCCGCAAAAGCTCGCCGGAACCCGGACGGAGCCGCCGGTGTCCGAGCCGACGGCGAAGTCGACGAGTCCGCCCGCCACGGCCGAGGCCGAACCGCTGGAAGAGCCGCCGGGCACCCGATCCGGCGCGCGCGTGTTCACCGGCGTGCCGTAATGGAAGTTCTCGCCGAACAGGCTGAACGCCAGCTCGTCCGTGATTGTCTTGCCGATCATCGTGGCCCCGGCCTCGACGAGCCGCGCCACCGCCGGGGCGGTGGACTCCGCCGGTCCGTGGGTCGCAAGCCAGTCGGGATTGCCGCGGCCCGTGACGTGACCCTCGACGTCGTACAGGTCCTTGACCGCGAAGCGCAGGCCCGCCAGCGGCCCGCCGGCTTTGCCGGGCAGATGGACCTCGGTCCAATCACAGAAAGCGCCGAGATTCTTGGCTGTCCCCGTCATTCCGCGTCCTCCTCCCAACTCCATTCACAAACAGAAAGAATGACCGTGAGCGCCGCCCCGTTCCATCCGGGGACTTGCCGGGTCAATAAGAAACGGACAGGGCGTCGAGGAGCTTTTCCGCCTTCGGGCGGTCCCCTTGGATGAACAGGCGGCCTTGCGCTTCGGCGTCCCGCCAGGTCATCCTTCCGGTCGTGTGGAGGATAAAGGCTTCTCCGTCGCCCGTCACCTCCGCCTCGTTCTCGTCGGTTTCCGCCAGGTCCGCCAGGCCGCGCCGGATCGACAACACCCAGGGGCGGCCTCGCTCGGGACGAGCCGGAAGCGGCCGTCGGGGGCCTCCGCCGCGGGTCTCAGGTTCAAAAATCTGGCCTGCATGAGGGGCAAGGCGCGAAGCAGGGGGGTGAGCAGATGGGTCCGCAAAGCGGCGCCGGGATCCTCGGCCACCCGGATGTCCCAGTCGTGCAGGGCGAGCTCGTGCAGGCGCATGCCCGCGAAATGGCCCACCGGAATCTTTCCCATGGGGTGCCAGGCGGGAAACCGGAGGTCGTCCAGGCTCAACGATTCGACGGCCCGGATGAAGCGATGATGCTCCATCTCGAACTCATCGACGAGGCGGTCCGACGCCAAGTCGAACAGCCCCGCCAACCGGTCGTTGCGATGCTGAAGAAACGTCTCACGATCCGACGCCCCGAAGGGCGGTTGCGGCTTTCCCTGCACCCCGGAGGCGACCACCTGCGCGTAAAAGCCCGTCCCGAGCACGGCGTGGGCGACGATGTGCTTCCGGGTCCAGCCCTCGCAGAACGTCGGCCGTTTCCAGTCCGCCTCCGGCCAGATCCGGAATCCCTCCGCCTGCCTGCCGGCCTCCTCGCCGATGAACGCGACGGGCTCCATCAGGATGCTGCGGTCTTTCATGACAGACTCCTCCCAGGATTCCCGGCCGCTTCGGGCGGAGCGGACCCGCGAGGGCCGGGGGTCGGGACGCCTCTCCATCGTACCGCGAATTCCCCTCCGCTCAAATCTGTATGGGTTCAAGACATATGAGACACGGGGGCCGTTTTTTTGAATGTTTCCAGGTCCTGGTCGGGCGTCAGGTAGT
>JASLXW010000262.1 GCA_030740135.1 Nitrospinota bacterium | reverse complement strand
GCCGCCGAGGACCGCCGCAAGTGGATCGGCGGCGCCGGCCTCGGGGCGAAGATCCTCTGGGAGGAGGTTCCCCCCGAGGCGGAGTGGGACCACCCCGATAACCGCCTGGTGATGGCCACGGGTCCCCTGGCGGGCCTTCCCGTCTGGGGGACGGGCGGCCTCACGGTGGTCACGCGCGGGGCGATGACGAACGGCGCCACCAACACCCAGGCGAACGGCTTTTTCGGGGCGAACCTCAAGCTCTGCGGATACGACGGCATCGTCATCCAGGGGGCATCCCCCCGCTGGGTGTACCTCCACATCCGCGACGGCGCGGTGGAACTCCGGGACGCCGCCCACCTCCTCGGGAAGGACACCTGGGAAACCCAGCAGGCCGTTGAAGCCGATTTGCACCTGAGCGGCCACAATCTCAGCGTTTACAGCATCGGTCCGGCGGGCGAGCACCTCGTTCGCTTCGCCGCCATCCAGGGGGATTACGGCCACGTCGCGAGCAAGAATGGCTGCGGCGCCGTGATGGGCAAAAAAATGCTCAAGGCCGTGGCCATCGAGCGGGGCAAGAAAGGCGTGTCCGCCGCCCACCCCCGGGCCCTTTACAACGCGGCGGACGAGATCGCCCACAACCTCAAGGTGGATCCCTCCACCAGCTCCCTCTATCAGTTCGGCACCCTTCCCGGGGTCCTGAACCTTCTGGGAATCGGCGCGCTTCCCATCCGCAACTACACCACGAACCTTTGGCCCGAAGGGGTGGACAAGGCAAAGTGGGAGGCCAAGAACCTCCGGGCGGGCTTCGATCACAGGGGACACCAGTGCAGCGCGTGCGGGATGCACCATTGCCACATGCAGGTCATCTCCGAGGGTCCGCACAAGGGCGATCTCGTGGACGAGCCCGAGTACGAGGGCTGGTCCGGCGCGGGGTGGGCGATTGGCTGCACGGAGCCCCAGCAGGTTTCCTGGCTCAACACCCGGATCGATCGCGCTTGCGTGGACGTGAACGAGTTCGGCTGGCTCTGCGGCTGGGTGATGGAGTGCCAGGAGAAGGGCTACCTGACCGAAGAAGACCTCGGATTCCGTCTGGCGTGGGGCGACGCCGAGGGAGCCAACCGGCTCCTTCAGATGATCTCCCGCCGGGAGGGCTTGGGGGATGTTCTGGCCGAGGGCGTGAAGCGCGCCTCCGAGAAAATCGGAGGCGATGCCGCCGACTGCGCCATTTACACGATGAAAGGGGACAGTCCGCGCGGGCACGACCACCGCTCGCGCTGGGAGGAGATGATCGATACCTGCACCGGGAGCGGCGGCACCCTGGACACAGGTCCGGCCGTCCAGCCGGCCGAGTTCGGCCTTCCGGCCCGGGTCAGCCCGCAGGACCCCGAGGCCGTCCCGCGGCAGGTGGGCGGGATGCGGGGCCGCCGCCACTTCGAGGACTCCCTCGGCGCATGCATCTTCACGACCCGGGTCCGGTTGGAGGTGCTCTGTAAATCGGTCTCGGCCGCGACGGGATGGGATATCCGAAAAGAAGAAGCCATGCGCGCTGGCCGCCGGATCGCCGCCCTGATGCGCGCCTTCAACCTGCGCTCCGGCATCGGCCCCGAGCTCGAGCGGCCCTCCAAGCGCTACGGCTCGATCCCGAAGGATGGCCCCGCGGCTGGCCAGTCCTCCGAGGAGAACTGGGATCGGATGCTCAAGGTCTGGTACGAAACCGTGGGATATGACCGGAAGACGGGCCGCCCGAAGCCCGAGACGCTGCGGGAGCTCGGCCTCGAATTCGTCGTCGAAGAACTGTGGGGGGCCGGAGCGGCGGGCCGCGGTTGAAGCGGATCTTCCCCATCCGGCCGCCTGACGGGGACGCCCGAATGGACTCCGCCAGCAATCGTCTTCGGATTGAGCTGATCGCCTGGGCGACCCGGTTCGTGGGGGGCGACGGAAGCGAGCGGGCCGTCTTCGAGGAGGAGGTCCGCCCGGGCGATACGGTGCGAAGCGTCCTCAAGAGATTTTCCGCGCGCCATCCCGATCTGGACGGCGTCTTGTGGGATCAGGACCCGGCGGAGTTGGGCGGGCATCTCGAAGTGATCGTGAACGACGCCGTCCTCGGCATCCATCACACCCTCGGCAGCGAAGTGAAGGAAGGGGACTCCATCCTCCTCATGGGGCAGTACATGGGCGGGTAGGGGGAGTCCCGCGCGCGGGCCGGTTAGTTTCTCGATTTGGTGAGCGCGTCCAGGAAAGTTTTCACCCACCATTCCACGCTCTTGCCCTCGATAATCCGGTACATATTTTTTTGGCGGGCGACCCGCTCCTCGGCCGGCATCGACAGCGCCCAGTGAAGGCCGTCGGCCACCTCGTCCGGCAGGTAGGGGTTCACCAGAACGGCGTCGCCCAGTTCCTCGGCGGCGCCTGCGAACCGGCTGAGGACCAGGACACCCGGATTTTCGGGGTCTTGTGAGGCGACGTATTCCTTCGCCACGAGGTTCATTCCGTCCCGGAGGGGGGTGACGAGGCACACGTCTGCGTTCCGGTAATAAAGAGAGAGCCGGTTCTGGGAATAGGATCGGTAGAGATAGCTCACGGGCACCCAATCGTGCTCGGCGAATTCTCCGTTTATCCGGCCGACGAGTGTCTCGACGGTGCGTTTCTGCTCGACGTAGTCGGGCACGCGCGTCCGCGAAGGCGCGCAGATTTGGAACATTGAAACTTTTCCGCGGTATTGGGAATAGTTCCGGAGCAGGGTCTCGAACGCGCGGATACGGTCCGGAATGCCCTTCGTATAGTCGAGGCGGTCTACCCCGATAATAATCTGGCGGTCGTCACCCGGGGCCTTCAGCCCCCGCCGTCTTCGGTTCGCGGAGGCGGAGGCGGCTTCGCTGGAAAAGCGCGCGGCGTCCACCCCGATGGGGAAGATTCCCACCTTTTGGCGGCGCCCCCCGTTCCGCAGGCGGGTGCCGTCCCAGGATGCGTCGAAGAATCTTTGGAAGGCGTAAATATAATTGTCGCGGTAAGTCCGGGTGTGGAAACCGACGAGGTCGTATTCGGCCATCGCCTGGAGAACCTCCGCCGGGTTCGGGAGGAGGTGCCAGATGTCGTAGGGAGGAAAGGGAACGTGGAGGAAGAATCCGATGGGGCCTTTGTGTCCGAGGCGGCGCAGCTCCCGGCCCAGGAAAAAGAGGTGGTAGTCGTTCACCCAAATGGTATCGCTCTTTTTGATGTGCGGGGAGAGAAGTTGGGCGAAACGCGTATTGACCTCCTGGTAGATTCTCTCCTCGGCCCGGTTCAGGTGGACGCGCCCCTGGAAGCTGTGCAGAAGGGGCCATAAGGCCCGGTTGCAGAAGCCGTTGTAGTAGGCGTCGACCTCCCGCTCGGAAAGGTGGATTCCGACGATCCGGTTTTTGCCCACCTTCCAGGTGACATGCGGTTCCGCCCGCCCCTGGCTGTATTTTCCGCTCCAGCCGAACCAGGTGCCCCCGCCCTTCATTTCCAGGGCGGAGAGAAGAGCGGTCACCAAACCGCCCACCTCCTGGGTCCGGCGGGAAACGTTTTCCACCTCGGGAAGCGGCGGCAGCCGGTTCGAAACGACAACAAGGTTATTCATTTTTCGATTGCCTCCCGGCCGCCGGGCAGGGAAAAGCCGCCCGGTTCCCTGACGCCTCCGGGACGGTGGTTGACGGTGAGGTCGATGCTGCCCCGGCCCGATTCCGGCGGTGTCCGTGAGGAAAGCGGAGGCATGAGCGCGCGCCCTCCAGGAACAGGACCAAAGATCGATTCAGGTTGAGATTTCGTGGGCAATCCCCGGCACTTTAGTAAGAAAAGAAAACAACCTTCTATTTTCTCAAAATACAATCGGCATTATCCGCAACGTCGAATTCCTGTTATTGGCAATTTGTGAGAACAAGGGGAAAGGATCTGCCGGAAATGGCTGTGTGCGTAGGTTACGGAAAAATTCTCGCATGATTCGATGAATTGCACAAGGGAAGCATGATTCCTGGAATTTTTCGCGGCGGACAAAACGGTTCCCGGATTCGAAGCATTTTTTCCGTTTTTTTTTCCTGAGAAAGTGAATTCCATTTTGTTGCCGGAAAAAGGGAAGCGATTTCGTCTCCTGTTTGACGCCGCGCGCGGCACTCTGCTAGCGTTCTTTCACTGCGGATGATTCTCGCCGCATCCTGCCTTTGTTTCTTTTTTTCAAATCGGAGGTTCAAGCTAATGGGTTCCGCGCTCGCGAAAGTCGATCCGGATGTCTTCGCCGCCATGGAAAACGAGAAAGCGCGCCAGGCGGACGAGCTCGAACTCATTGCTTCGGAGAATTACGTCAGCGCGGCGGTGATGGAAGCGGCCGGCGGAGTCATGACGAACAAATACGCCGAGGGCCTACCCGGGAAGCGCTATTACGGGGGGTGCCAGTTCGTCGACGTGGCGGAAAGCATCGCGATTGAGCGGGCAATAACCCTCTTCGGGATGGATCACGCCTGCGTCCAGCCCCACAGCGGAGCCCAGGCGAACGGAGCGGTGTACTTCGGCCTGCTCGAGCCCGGCGACACCATCCTGGGAATGAACCTCGCGCACGGGGGCCATCTCACCCACGGCCACCCCGTCACCTTCTCCGGCCGCTGGTTCAAGGTGGTCGCTTATGGCGTGGACCCGGAGAACCAGGTCATCGATTTCGACGAGGTGGAGCGGCAGGCGAAAGAGAACCGCCCCAAGATTATCGTCGTCGGGGCGAGCGCCTATCCGCGGATCATTGACTTCAAGCGTTTTCGGGAGATCGCGGACGAGGTGGGGGCGCTCGTGATGGCCGACATCGCGCACATCGCGGGTCTCGTGGTCGCGGGGGAGCACCCGAGTCCGGCGGGTCACGCCCAGATCGTCACCACCACGACACACAAGACCCTGCGCGGCCCGCGGGGGGGAATGGTGCTTTGCGACGAGGAGTTTGCCGTGAAGATGGACAAGGGCATTTTCCCGGGCACGCAAGGGGGCCCTTTGATGCACGTCATCGCGGCCAAGGCCGTCGCCCTCCAGGAGGCTGCGACGGCGGATTTCCGGGCCTATGCCGCCCGGATCATTAAGAACGCCAAGGCGCTCGCGGCCGCTTTGGGGAACCGGGGGCACCGCCTCGTCTCCGGGGGGACGGACAACCATCTCCTGCTGGTGGATCTCCGGGAGGCGGGCTACAGCGGAAAAAAGGCGGAGGCCGCGCTGGGGCGGGCGGGCATCACCGTCAACAAGAACGCCATTCCTTTCGACACGCGCAAACCCACCCTCACGAGCGGGCTCCGCATCGGAACCCCGGCGCTCACCTCGCGGGGGATGAAGGAGCCCGAGATGAACGTGATCGGGGGCTGGATCGCCGACGTGCTCGAGGACATCGGGAACGAGTCGCGAGAGGCCTCGGTTCGGAAGGACGTAAAAGAGCTTTGCGCGCGCTTTCCCATGGGGCCGGGAGGGGGAAGGCCGGAGTAGGCTTGCACCCCCCCCCGCCCGATTCCTTTATTTCAGTGTGGACGCGTTTTCCCGATTGCCCCCCGGCTTTGTCGCGGATATCCGAATGGGACATTCCGCCGCGCCGCCGCCGGGCCGTGCGTCAACCCTCCTCCCGTCCGCCGGGCCGGAGAAACCATACTAGTGCGGCGAATTGGAGTGCGAGGGCGAAGCCGAACGCCGCTTGGTACGCCTGGGGTTGGTAGCCCGCGGTTGCGGTAAGGTGCCAAAGGTCGATGAGGATTCCCATCGTGTATTGAATTCCGAACGTCGCGAAAAGCAGGAACATGTTCACCATGGTGTTCACCCGGCCCGCGAGGTGGCGGGGAAAGAACCCGGTGAGAATCGCGTAAACCGGGGCCGAGGAGGTGCCGAGG
Source organism: Nitrospinota bacterium (assembly GCA_030740135.1). Next base: position 130 of record JASLXW010000262.1, on the reverse strand, counting down.
AACCCGAAGAGCGCCCATATCAGATAGGACGGCGACACCACTTCAAATAAGAAGAGAAGCTGGACGGCCTCGAAAAGAATGAACGACATGCCCACGATGACCCTTCGGCGCAAGCCGGACGGTTTCAAGA